>NZ_NQYT01000035.1:0-100842 GCF_009192935.1 Xanthomonas sp. LMG 12461 | reverse complement strand
GCTCCGGGTCCGCGTCCATCGCGGGGATCCGCGGAAGGGGCATCCTGCCCCTGCCGCGGACGGCGTACATCCATGTACGCCGCCCTTCGGGTATTTCCCCGCGATGGCTGCCGCTTCGGAAGGGAACCCGGTACGGCAACAGCAACAACAAAGCAAAAGCAAAGACCAGAGCGACAGCAACAGCAACAGCGACTGCAAAAGCAAAAGCAAAAGCAAATTCAAAATCGGCAACAGCAACAACACTAGCGACAGCAACAGCGGCGCCGACAACGCACCGCTCTGATAAGTGGCTACAGCAACGCCGCACCCGGACACTGCAACGGCGACACCCAGTGCTGGCTACCGAAACCAGCGTCCGCGAAAGCCGCCTGCACCGCCGGCGCCGCGGCCTCCGCCTCGGCACGGCTGGCGAACCAGGCGAACACACTCGGACCAGCGCCGGAAATGCCCGCACCCATCGCCCCCGCCGCCAGCGCCGCCGCCTTGGCCGCGTCGAAGCCGACGATCAGCGGCGCGCGCCGCGGCTCGATCAGCACGTCGCGCAAGCCGGCGCGTACCAGCGCCTCGTCGCCGGCATGGCAACCCGCCAACACCAGCGCCAGGTTCGCGCTCTGCGCCACGAACTCGCCGAGCCGGTATTCCCCTGCCAGCGCCGCACGCGCGTGGCGCGTCTCCAGCGTCGCGTCCGGATGAACCAGCAGGCTGTGCCAGCCGCTCGGCACCGGCACCGGCACCAGCCGCTCCAGGGTCGACAGCACCAGGCCGCCCAGCAGCATCGGGCCGAGGTTGTCGCCATGGCGGCTGCCGCTGGCCACCGCCTCGCCGTCCAGCGCATAGCGATACAGTTCGTCGCGCGACAGCGGCGCGGCAAGCAAGGCATTGGCCGCCACCAACGCGGCCACGCACGACGCGGCCGAGCCGCCCATGCCGGAGCTGAGCGGGATGCCCTTGTCGATCTCCAGTTCGAAGCCGAACGGCAGCGCCAACGCCTCGCGCAGCGACATCAACGCGGCACCGGCGGTGTTGCGTGCGGCCTCCAATGGCAAGGCCACGGTAGTGCCACGGATCGCGGCGATACGCACCTCCGGCGCGTCGATGCGGCGCACCGTCACCGTGTCGCCGACGCCTTCCACCGCATAGCCCAGCAGGTCGAAGCCCACCGCCACGTTGGCCACCGAGGCCGGCGCGAACGCGCGCGCCTGCGTCGGCAGCGCGGCCGGGCCTGCGGCGCTCGCTGCCAGCGTCTGCATCCGGCTCACAGGCGCGCGCCCTCGCCCGCCGCGACCCGCAGCAGGTCGGCGAACACGCCGGCGGCGGTCACTTCCGGGCCGGCGCCCGGCCCCTGCACAACCAGCGGATTGTTGCAGTAGCGGCGGGTGGTGAACTGCACCACGTTGTCGGTCAGACGCAGATTGGCGAAGGCATGGTCGGCCGGCAGTTCCACCAGGCCCACGCTGGGTGCATGGCCCGGCGCCAGCCGCGCCACGTAGCGCAGCACGCAGCCGCGCGCCCTGGCCGCCTGCAGGCGCTGCGCGAACACCGCATCGACCTCGTGCAGGCGCGCCATGAAATCGTCCACGCTGGCCTGGCGCAACGCTTCCGGCACCAGGCTTTCCACCGCCACGTCCTCCAGGCTCAGCTCGTGCCCGGCCTCGCGCGCCAGGATCACCAGCTTGCGCGCCACGTCGGTGCCGGACAGGTCGTCGCGCGGGTCCGGCTCGGTGTAGCCCATGCCGCGCGCCTCGGCCACCAGTTGCGCGAACGGCAAGCTGCCGTCGTACTTGTTGAACAGCCAAGCCAGAGTGCCGGAGAAGATGCCTTCGATCGCGGTAACGGCGTCGCCGGTATCGACCAGGTCGCGCAAGGTGGTGATCACCGGCAGGCCGGCACCGACCGTGGCTTCGTAGCGGAAGCGCGCGCCGCTGGCGGCGGCCGCGGCGCGGATGGCGTGGAAGCGCGGCAGTGGCCCGGCGCCGGCCTGTTTGTTCGGCGTGACCACGTGAATGCCGGCGGCCAGCCAGCCGGCGTAGCGGTCGGCGACGTCGGCGCTGCCGCTGCAGTCGATGATCACCGCATGCGGCAGATGCGCCGACAGCAGGTGCGCGGTGAACGCGTCCAGGTCGGTCGGCTGCTGGCCGGCGGCCAGCGCCTGCCGCCAGTCGCCGGCGAAGGCGCGCGGCTCCAGGCGCATCGTGCTGCGCGAGGCGACCGCGCGCAGGCGCAGGTCGAGGTTGGCCTTGGCCAGCAGTTGCGGCTGCGCGGCGCGCAACTGGTCCAGCAGCGCCGCACCGACGTTGCCCGGCCCGATCACGCCGACCGAGAAGGTCTGCGGCGACAGCCAGAAGCCGGCATGCGCGGCGCGCAGCGCCTTGGTCGCGTGCGCGCTGTCGATGGCCACCGAGATGTTGCGCTCGGACGAGCCCTGCGCGATCGCCAGGATGTTGACCTGGGCGCGGCCCAGCGATTCGAACAGCCGCGCGGCCACGCCGGGCTGCCCGGTCATGCCGTCGCCGACCGCGGCCAGCACACTGATGCCGGTGGTCAGCTGCACGCGCTGCACCTGGCCCACCACCAGTTCGTGGGCGAACGCGGAGAGCACCGCGTCGCGCGCGCGTTCGGCCTCGTTCTGGCGCACCACGCAGCAGATGGAATGTTCGGACGACCCTTGCGAGATCATCACCACCGACACCCGCGCGTTGCGCAGTGCGGCGAACACGCGCTCGGCGGTGCCGGGCACGCCGATCAGGCCGGTGCCTTCGAGGTTGAGCACGGCCAGGTCCGGGCTAAGCGTCAGCCCCTTGATCGGGCCGCTGGTGGCGCTGCTGGCGGTGATGCGGGTGCCCGGGTGCTCGGGCTGGAAGGTGTTGCGGATGATGATCGGCAGGCCGCGCTCGATCGCCGGCGACATGGTTTGCGGGTGCACCACCTTGGCGCCGAAATAGGCCAGTTCGCAGGCTTCGTCGTAGCTGAGCGTTTCCAGTTGCACCGCTTCGGGCACGACCCGCGGGTCCGCCGAAAGCACGCCGTCGACGTCGGTCCAGATGTGCAGCTCGGCGGCGTCGAACAGCGCGGCGAAGATCGCGCCGGAGTAGTCGCTGCCGTTGCGGCCGAGGGTGGTGATGCGGCCGGCGCGGTCGCGGGCGACGAAGCCGGTGACCACGATGCGCGGCTGCGGGTGCTCCGCGCGCCATTGCGCCAGGCGCTGCGCGCTGGCGGACCAGTCCACGTCCACGCCCAGTTCGCCGCGGTCGACCACCAAGACCTCGCGCGCATCCAGCACCGCGCACTCCTCGCCCAGCGCACGCAGGTGGTCGCCCAGCAACTGCGCCGAGTACACCTCGCCCAACCCCTGCACGCGGTCCAGCACTTCCCGCGGCAGTTCGCCGATCACCGCCAGCGCGGCGAGGATCTCGGCCAGGTGCTCGAAGCGCGCGTCCAGCCATTCGACCGTGGCGCCGGCATGTTCGCCGAGCAAGGCCACTGCGGCGGCGCGATGGCGGGCACGGGTTTCGTGCCAGCGCTCGCGCCAGTCGCCGTGGCCGCGCGCGGCCAGTTCGGCCAGGCCGATCAACGCATCGGTGACGCCCTTCATCGCCGAGACGACGGTGACCTGGAGACGTTCCGGGCGCGCCAACAGCAGTTGCGCGACATGACGGTAGCGTTCGGCATCGGCCACCGAGGTGCCGCCGAACTTGTGCACGACAGTGGCGGCGGCGAGCGCGGGATCGACGGCGGAATCGGGCGAAGCGGCGACAGCAGGAGCGACGGCGGGGGGCGACATGGAAGACCTCGGAGTGGAGGCCCCGCTCGCATCAGGCTGAGGGATTCCCCCGCATCCTGATCCGGGTGCGGGGCCGTGGTGTTCGACGATCAGACGAAGACGACGGGCCGCACCGGGCGAATGGTGAGGGTGGTAATACCGGTGGTAATGCCCGCAGCAGCGCCCGCCGCGTGCCGAAGCGAGCGCGGAAGCGAGATGGCGATAGGGGCGAAGACCAGAGGCATGGACGCAAGAGGACATCATGCGCCGGGGCGCTGTCAAGCGCCGCGTGTGCGACCGCAGCATCGGCGCTGCGGCCCTGGCAAACGGTTGCAAAAGTGACTATCGCGCCAAGCCAGGAAACACCACGTTAAGGCCACCAAGCAGGGTGCGCCGGGTGACACGCAACGCCGTCCAAGCAGGCCTGAGCGTCGACACGCAGCGAACGCGCGACGCCGCCGGCGCCGCGCGTTTTGCGCAACCGTTACTGCTGCTTCTGATCGGTCGGCGGCTGCTGCTGCGGATCCGGGTTGGCAGGATCCTGGGGGGTAGTCGGGCTGGTCGGAGACGTCGTGGTCGGCGGTACGCCCTGCGACGCGTCCTGGCCCTGCATCGTGCCTTGCCCGGTCGCGGTGCCGCCGGCATCGCCGCTGGTGGTGCCGGCCGGGGCGGTGCTGCTGCCTGCCGGGCTGCCGTCGGCCGCTGCGGGCGGGTTGGCCGCATTCGGATCGGTGGCCGGTTGGTCGCCGTCGCGCTTGCAAGCCGCAAGCGCAGCCAGCATCGAACCGACCAGGACCATCTTCATTGCTGTTTTCATCTGTGACTCCTGCTTCGCATAGGGGTGGGAATCGCTGCGGGCGTGCCGGCAAGCCGGCGATCACGCCAGGCCCGAGGCGATCAGGACCGCCGATGCGCGGCGGCGATCGTCCCGTCGCACGGAGTTGCGGGCGGGACGCTGGTGGCGGACGTGGCGGAGGCGACTCCGTCCTCGTCGTCCATCGGCACTGCAAAAGTAGAGTACGCGGCGCGAATCGCCGCCAAGCGCAGTGGCCGACGGACGCAGCCTACGCAGGACGATGCTCAGGCCGCGTCGGTACAAGGTGTAGAGGACGTTATTGCAGACAGATCGGACACCGCGCGATTCACCATCGCGGCCGCTGCGCAGGAGGCATGGGCAGGCAACGCGATGGCCGCTGGCGGCGCCGCGGCCACGGCGGACGGCATGCACGAAATGGTGACCCCGGCGCGATTCGAACGCACGACCTGTCCCTTAGGAGGGGACCGCTCTATCCAGCTGAGCTACGGGGCCATTGGCCTGGCGGGGATTCTACGGCATGCCAATGCGTTTTTTTGCGCTCGCCAGCCGCCCCCGCCAGCGGCGGCGGCCGGATGCGTCCGGTCTGCTAAAATTGCCGGCTGCGCGTCCCGCGTCCCCCGCCTGCGGTCGCCTTCCCTGTCGCAACGAACCCAGGAGATTCCATGTCCGCTGACCTGCTCAAGGCGCTCGGCCTCGCCGCCACCAACTCCGGCACCTATCTCGGCAATGGCGAGTGGTCCAGCGCCACCGGCGCCGGCGTGCTGCAGCCGCTCAACCCGTCGAGCAACGACATCATCGCCGACGTCCAGGCCACCACCGAGCAGGACTACGAAACGGTGATCGCCCGCGCCCAGGCCGCGTTCAAGGTCTGGCGCACCACCCCGGCGCCGCGCCGCGGCGAAGCGGTGCGGCTGTGCGGCGAAGCGCTGCGCAAGCACAAGGACGCACTGGGTTCGCTGGTCGCGCTGGAAATGGGCAAGAGCAAGCCGGAAGGCGATGGCGAAGTGCAGGAGATGATCGACATCGCCGATTTCGCGGTCGGCCAGAGCCGCATGCTGTACGGCTACACCCTGCATTCGGAGCGCCCCGGCCACCGCATGTACGAGCAGTACCAGCCGCTGGGCCTGGTCGGCATCATCAGCGCGTTCAACTTCCCGGTCGCGGTGTGGAGCTGGAACGCGTTCCTGGCGGCGATCTGCGGCGACATCTGCATCTGGAAGCCGTCCAACAAGACCCCGCTGACCGCGATCGCGTCGATGAAGATCTGCAACGAGGCGCTGCGCGACGCCGGTTTCCCGGACATCTTCTTCCTGATCAACGACGCCGGCGTGGCCCTGTCCGAGCGCCTGGTCGAGGACACCCGCGTCCCGCTGATCAGCTTCACCGGTTCCACCCAGGTCGGCCGCGTCGTCGCCGAGAAGTGCGCGCGCCGGCTGGGCCGCTGCCTGCTGGAGCTGGGCGGCAACAACGCGATCATCCTCGACGAGAGCGCCGACCTGAAGCTGGCGGTGCCCGGCATCGTGTTCGGCGCCGTCGGCACCGCCGGCCAGCGCTGCACCACCACGCGCCGGCTGATCGTGCACGAATCGATCTACGACACCGTGCTGGCCACCCTGGTCAAGGCCTACAAGCAGGTCGAAGGCAAGATCGGCGACCCCACCGACCCGGCCAACCTGATGGGCCCGCTGAACAGCCGCGGCGCCGTCGAGCAGTTCCTGGACTCGATCGCCAAGGCCAAGGCCGCCGGCGGCACCATCGAGACCGGCGGCACCGCGCTGGACCGCCCGGGCAACTTCGTGCTGCCGGCCATCGTCACCGGCCTGAAGAACAGCGATGAAGTGGTCCAGCACGAAACCTTCGCGCCGATCCTGTACGTGATGAAGTACAGCACCCTGGACGAGGCCATCGACATGCAGAACGGCGTGCCGCAGGGCCTGTCCTCGTCGATCTTCACCCAGAACCTGAAGGCGGCGGAGAAGTTCCTGTCCGCGGCCGGCAGCGACTGCGGCATCGCCAACGTCAACATCGGCACCTCCGGCGCCGAGATCGGCGGCGCCTTCGGCGGCGAGAAGGACACCGGCGGCGGCCGCGAATCCGGCTCGGACGCGTGGAAGGTGTACATGCGCCGGCAGACCAACACGATCAACTACTCCGATTCGCTGCCGCTGGCGCAGGGCATCAAGTTCGATCTGTAACGCGGCGAGCGCGGCGGCCCGCACCCTGCGGCCGCCGCCCCTTTCCTTCTGCAAGGAGCGACAGCGATGAGTCAGGTGCGCGAGACCAATTCCCTGGCGGTGGTCAGCCTGGTCGCCGGGATCCTCGGCTGGACCCTGATGCCGGTACTGGGCAGCCTCGGCGCGATCATCACCGGGCATCTGGCCCGGGCGGAGATCCGCCGCCAGCCGCAGCGCTTCCAGGGCGATGGCCTGGCGGTGGGCGGGCTGATCCTGGGCTGGGCCGCGGTGGTGCTGGCCGTGCTGGCGGTACTGGCCTTCGTGCTGTTCTTCGGCGGGCTGGCCTGGTTCGCCAGCACCCAGTCGTGAGCCGGGACGCCGCCGCGCCGCGGGAACGCTTCAGCGACCGCGTCGCCGATTACGTGCGCTACCGCCCCAGCTATCCGGCGGCGCTGCTGGACTGGGTGCACGGCGAGCTGGGCGTGGCGCGCGATGCGCTGGTCGCCGACATCGGCGCCGGCACCGGCATCTCCACGCGCCTGTTCCTGCAGGCCGGGCATCCGACCCTGGCCGTGGAGCCGAACGCGGCGATGCGCGAGGCCGCAGTGGCGCTGCTGCAGGACCTGCCGGGCTTCCGCGCCATCGACGGCAGCGCCGAGGCCACCACCCTGGCCGATGCCAGCGTCGACCTGGTCAGCGCCGCGCAGGCCTTCCACTGGTTCGACCTGGAGGCGGTGCGCCGCGAATGGGCACGCGTGCTGCGTCCGGGCGGGTTGGCGCTGGTGTACTGGAACTCGCGCCTGCTCGACGCCACGCCGTTCCTGGAAGGCTACGAGCAGTTGCTGCTGGAGTACGGCACCGACTACAGCGCGGTGGCCGAGCGCTACCACGACGATGCCACCATGCAGCGCTGGTTCGGCGCCGGCCTGCGCGGCACCGCGCAGTTCCCCAACGCGCAGCGCATGGACTTCGAGGCGCTGCGCGGACGCCTGCTGTCCTCCTCCTACGCGCCGCTGCCCGGCCACCCGCAGCATGCGCCGATGCTGGACGCGTTGCGCGCGCTGTTCGACCGGCACCAGCGCGACGGCGTCGTCGCGTTCCATTACCGCACCCGCGCCTTCGCCGGGACGCTGAACTGAGCCACGCCATGTACTCCCTCGCCCGACCGTTCCTGTTCGCCTTCGATGCCGAGCGCGCCCACGCCCTGGGCCTGCGCGCGATCGAACTGGCCTACCGCACCGGCACCAATCCTTTGCTGGCGCGCACGATCGCACCGATGCCCACGCGCGCCTTCGGCCTGGACTTCCCCAACCCGGTCGGGCTGGCCGCGGGCCTGGACAAGAACGGCGAGCACATCGACGCGCTGCTGGCGCTGGGCTTCGGCTTCGTCGAGATCGGCACGGTCACCCCGCGCGCGCAGGCCGGCAATCCGCAGCCGCGCATGTTCCGGCTGCCGCGGCAGCAGGCGGTGATCAACCGCATGGGCTTCAACAACCTGGGCGTGGACGCGCTGGTGCGCAACGTCGAGCGCGCGCGACGCCGGCGCGGCCTGCTCGGCATCAACATCGGCAAGAACAAGGACACCCCGAACGAGGACGCCGCGTCCGACTACCTGCATTGCCTGGAGAAGGTCTATGCGCTGTCCGACTACGTCACCGTCAACATCTCCTCGCCCAACACCGCCGGCCTGCGCGAGCTGCAGGAGGAACAGGCGCTGCGGCAGCTGATCGCGCGCCTGCGCGAGGCGCAGGAAGCGCTGGCGGCGCGCCACGGCAAGCGCGTGCCGATGCTGGTCAAGGTGGCGCCGGACCTGAGCGACAGCGACATCGACGCGGCGGCGCGGGTGCTGTCGGACCTGCAGGTAGACGGGGTGATCGCCACCAACACCACCGTCGCCCGCCCCGGCCTGGAGCACGAACCGCTGGGCGGCGAAAGCGGCGGCCTGTCCGGCGCGCCGCTGCTGGGCCAGTCCACCCTAGTGCTGCGCCGGCTGCGCGCGCGCCTGCCCGAGAGCATTCCGCTGATCGGCGTCGGCGGCATCCTCTCCGGCGCCGACGCGGTGGCGAAGATGGCCGCCGGCGCGGCCCTGGTGCAGTGCTACAGCGGCCTGGTGTTCCGCGGGCCGGAGCTGATCGGCGAGTGCGTGGAGGCGATGCGCCGGCGCCGCGAAGCGCCCAGCCGCGGGGACGTGGTCGTCCCATGAGCACGACGGCCTGGTCGCTCACCGCGCAGGCGCCGCTGCAGGCGCTCAACACCTTCCACGTCGCCGCGCAGGCGCCGTGGCTGCTGCAGATCTTCGCGCCCGAGGCGCTGCCCGAGGCGCTGCTGGCGCCGGAGCTGGCCGGCGCCGCGCTGCTGCCGCTGGGCAGCGGCAGCAACATGTTGTTCGCCGGCGACGCGCCCGGGGTGGTGCTGTGCTTCGCCAACCGCAGCATCGACACCCTGGAGCACCGCGCCGACTACGCGATCGTCCGCGCCGGCGCCGGCGTAGGCTGGCACGAGCTGGTGATGTGGTCGCTGGCGCAAGGCCTGTCCGGCCTGGAGAACCTGGCGCTGATCCCCGGCACGGTCGGCGCCGCGCCGATCCAGAACATCGGCGCCTACGGCGCGCAGATGGGCGAGTTCGTGCATGTAGTCGAGGCCTACGACCGCGCCGATGCGCGCTTCGTGCGGCTGGACGCGGCCGCCTGCGAGTTCGGCTACCGCGACAGCCTGTTCAAGCGCCAGCCCGACCGCTACCTGATCGCCGCGGTGGAGTTCAACCTGCCGCGGCTGCACGCGCTGCGCCTGGACTACGCCGGCATCGGCGAGGAACTGCAGGCGATGGGCATCGCCACCCCCGGTGCGCCCGACGTGGCCCAGGCGGTGATCAACATCCGCCGACGCAAGCTGCCCGACCCGGACGTGCTCGGCAACGCCGGCAGCTTCTTCAAGAATCCGCTGCTGCCGCTGGAACAGGCGCTGGCGCTGCAGCACGAGTACCCGGCGTTGCCGGTATTTCCCGGCGACGACGACAGCCAGCGCAAGCTGTCGGCGGCGTGGCTGATCGAGGCCTGCGGCTGGAAGGGCTACCGCGACGGCGATGCCGGCGTGTCCGCCGCGCACGCACTGGTGCTGGTCAACCACGGCCAGGCCAGCGGCGCCGAACTGCTGGAACTGGCGCGGCGCATCACCGCCTCGGTGGGCGAGCGCTTCGGCGTCATCCTGGAGCCGGAGCCGCGCATCGTCGGCGCGCAGTGGTAAGCGCGCCCACGCCGCTGCGCGCGGCGCTGCTGATGCTGGCCAGTACGATGGCCTTCGGGCTGATGGTCGTCGCGATCCGGCTGGCATCGGCGCAGCTGTCCACGCTGCAGATCGCCTTCTTCCGCAACCTGTTCGGCCTGCTGTTCCTGTTGCCGATGCTGCTGCGGCCGGGCCGGCCACTGCCACGCACCGCGCAACTGCCGCGTTACCTGCTGCGCACCGCGATCGGCCTGGTGTCGATGCTGGCCGGGTTCTGGGCGATCGGGCATCTGCCGCTGTCGCAGGCGATCGCGCTGTCCTACTCCACCCCGCTGTTCGCGACCCTGGCCGCCGCCCTGTGGCTGGGCGAGACGGTGCGCCTGCGGCGCTGGCTGGCGGTACTGTGCGGCTTCGTCGGGGTGCTGCTGATCGTGCGCCCCGGCGCCGCCGCGTTCAGCCCCGGCACCCTGGTGGCGGTACTGGCCGCGGTGATGAGCGCCCTGGTCGCGATCCAGATCAAGCAACTGGCGCGGGTCGACGCCGCCAACACGGTGGTGTTCTACACCTACGCGTTCTGGGTGCCGATGTCGCTGCTGCCGGCGCTGTTCGTGTGGCGCTGGCCGCACGGCATCGACTGGCTGTGGCTGCTGGCCACCGGCCTGTTCGGCACCCTCGGCCAGTTGCTGTGGACGCATGCGCTGCGCCTCGGCGAAGTCTCCGCACTGACCCCGATCAGCTTCACCCAACTGCCGCTGGTGGCGCTGTTTGGCTGGTGGCTGTTCGACGAGACGCCGGACGGCGGCACCGTGCTGGGCGCGCTGGTGATCCTCGGCGCCAACGCCTACATCGCCCACCGCGAGGCGGTGCTGGCACGGCGTGCGGCGCGCGCCGGGGCCGGCACGCCGCCGACCCTGGACGCCTAGTGATGCGCGTGACGCCGCGTCGCGCCGCGGCGTCCCGTCGATCGCCGACACAGGCACAGCGCGCGGTCGCCGCACGCGGCCGATGCCGCTACCATCCTTGCGCACTCGACACGGCGGCAAGCGACGCACGATGAAGACGATCGGCATGATCGGCGGCATGAGCTGGGAATCCACCCTGCCCTACTACCGACACATCAACGAGACGGTGCGCGCGCAGTTGGGCGGACTGCACTCGGCCAAGCTGCTGCTGCACAGCGTGGACTTCCACGAGATCGCGCAGTACCAGCGAGACGGCGACTGGGACGCGGCCGGTGCCGCGCTGGCGGCCTCGGCGCGCGCGCTGCAGGCCGGCGGCGCCGAGTTCCTGGTGCTGTGCACCAACACCATGCACTGCGTCGCCGACGCGATCGCCGCCGCAGTCCCGCTGCCGCTGCTGCACATCGCCGATGCCACCGCCGATGCGCTGCAGGCCGCCGGCATCGTCCGCGTCGGCCTGCTCGGCACGCGCTTCACCATGGAGCAGGCGTTCTACCGCGAACGACTGCAACGGCGCGGCTTCGACGTGCTGATCCCGGATGCGCCGGCGCGCGAGGACGTGCACCGCATCATCTACGAGGAACTGTGCCAGGGCGTGGTGCAGGCGCCGTCGCGGCTGCGCTACCGCGAGGTGATCGCAGGCCTGCAGGCGCAAGGCGCGGAGGCGGTGATCCTGGGCTGCACCGAGATCGGATTGCTGGTCGGCCCTGCCGACGCGGCGGTGCCGCTGTTCGATACGACCGCGCTGCATGCGCGCGCCGCGGCCCTGTACAGCCTGGCCTAGCGATGCGCAGCCAGGCCGCACATGTCGCCGCCATCGGCCCGCGCCACGACGCCAGCGCTCCGCGCGGCTGGGCGCCGTTCCGGCTCGGCGCCCTGCTGGTGCTGGCGTCGCTGCTGTGGCCGGCGCTCGGCCGCTGCGCCGTCGCCATTCCGCCCTACACGCCGAACGTGGTCGACCCCGCCGGCACGCTCAGTGCGGACGATACCCAGCGGATCAACGCGGCACTGCAGCGCCTGCGCGAACGCCAGCACATCTGGGGCGCGGTCTACATCGTGCCGTCGCTGCAGGACGAACCGATCGAGGCGCTGGCCGAGCGCGCCTTTCGCACCTGGCGGCTCGGCCGCCAAGGCAGCGACAACGGCCTGCTGCTGGTGCTGGCGATGCAGGAGCGGCGTTCGCGCTTCGAAGTCGGCTACGGCCTGGAGGGCGTGCTGCCCGACGTGGTCGCCCGGCACGCGCTGGACGATTACCTGGCGCCGCGCCTGCGCCAGGGCGACACCGCCGATGCGATCGTCGCCGCGTTCGACTTCATGGGCCGCGCCGCCGCGCAGGATCCCGAGGCCGTCGCCGAACTGGCGCAACCGGCCGACGACGGCATGCACTGGCGGCGCGGCGCCATCGCCTGGGCCGGCCTGCTGGTGCTGGTGTGGCTGCTGCTGCCGCTGCGCAGCGCCTGGACCGGCGTCCTGCGCAAACGCCTGCTGCGGCGGCATCCGCGCCTGTCGGACAAGCCCGAGGAACTGGTCCAGGACACCGCACGCGGCGGTTTCTGGGCATGGTTCATCCGCCTGTTCCTGAGCGCCAACCCCGGCATCTTCGTGGTGCTGCTGTCTGCCAGGTCGATGACGATGACGGTGATCTTCCTGGCGCTGGAACTGCTGATCCTGGTGCTGACCCTGGCCATCGCCGCGCAGCGCTACCGCTCGCCGCAGCGCTACAGCCGCTTCCTGCAGGCGCTCACACGGCGGCGCAATGCGCTGATCCGCAAGGGCCATATCGCCGAGACCGCGCCCGGCGTGTTCGCCTACACCGCCAGCTACCATGCCGCTCAAGCCGCCAGGGAACGCGCCGCGGCCGAGTCCGCGGCATCGTCCTCATCCTCGTCGTCCTCCAGTTCCAGCAGCGACTCCTCCTCCGGCGGCGGCAGTTCCGGCGGCGGCGGCGCCAGCTCGAGCTGGTAGCGGAGACTGCAGCGAACGCTCGAGCAACATCAGCACGGAAAATACTTTTCCCGTTTTAAAAATAGTGAGTGGGCCGCTTTGCACTTACATAAAGCGCTGCCCGCACCATGGGGCGGAAGAAATCAATTCTCTCCATTGGACGGACGTTCGCGAACAGCAGCTTCGAACCTTTCAGGCTGAGGATTGCCATGCGCGAGCCAGTCACATCCGAAAACCGCCATTTGCGCCCTACCCAACTCTTCTGCAGTGGCCCCAATAAAGCCGCTTCCCGGCAAACCCGACTCCTGCTGTACGACTATCGCTGTGAGCGGGGGCAGCTGATTTAGCAAGCAATACGATTGAATAGGCTCAAGTAGCTGACCAAGACCCGCGCGATGTGCGCCCGTGAGTGCGGCCAACTGGGAGTAGGTTAAAGACTGGCGATGGCGTGCCGCCCACGCCAGCACTGCCCAAATCTGACACGCTCGCTCGGATCTGGTCATGTGTTCATCCTTCGCAGGTTTTGGAGGCGACGGCACAGCGAGCGCCAGCAGTGTGGATTGGCCGCGTACTGGAAATTATGCCAACGCGCGCCGCGCGCGCCAGCGCGGCCGGCGCTCGCCGCGGAACAGCAGCAGGTACAGCCCCACCACCCACACCAGCGCCGCGCTCCAGCCGCCGAGGATGTCCGAGGGGTAATGCACGCCCAGGTACACCCGCGACACCCCGACCAGCAGGGTGAAGCTGCCGGCCAGCCACAGCACCGGCCAGCGCCAGCGGGTACGCCAGCTCAGCGCGATCAGCACCGCCGCCAGGGTCATCGAGCCCATCGCGTGGCCGCTGGGGAAACTGAAGGTGTGGTGTTCCGGCGCGATCGACTCCCACAGGCTGGGCCGGTCGCGCTGGAAGAACTGCTTGGCGCCCATGTTCAGCAGCGCCGAGCCGATGAAGGACAACGCGGCGAACAGCGCCTCGCGCCAGCGGCGCAGGCCCAGCAGCGCCAGCACGATCAGCGTGTCCAGCGGGATCACGCCGTACTGATAGCCGGCCTCGGTGACCACGGTGAAGAAGCGGTCCCAACCCGGGCTGGTCAGGCCGCGCATGCTCCACAGCAGCGGCTCGTCGAAATACAGGTCTTCCAGCGCATGCACTTCGTCGGCCAGGGCCACGAACACGCCCAACGGCAGCAGCACCCCGGCGAACAGCAGCACCACGCGCCAGGCGTTCAGCCGCAACCAGCGGCGCAGCCCGGCCGCCTCGGCGACGGACTCACCCGGTGCGGCGGACATAGGTGCGTTCGACGTACTCGTCGATCAGCGCCACGAACTCCTGGGCGATGTTCTCGCCGCGCAGGGTCACCTTCTTCTCGCCGTCGATGAACACCGGCGCGGCCGGCGCCTCGCCGGTGCCGGGCAAGGAGATGCCGATGTTGGCGTGGCGCGACTCGCCCGGTCCGTTGACCACGCAGCCCATCACGGCCAGGGTCATGCTCTCGGCGCCGGGATGGCTCACCTTCCACTCCGGCATTTTCGCGCGGACGTGGTTCTGCACCACCTTGGCCAGCTCCTGGAAGAACTCGGAGGTGGTGCGGCCGCAGCCCGGGCAGGCGGTGACCAGCGGGGTGAAGGCGCGCTGGCCGGTGGTCTGCAGCAGTTCCTGGGCGACGATCACTTCCTGCGTGCGCGACTGCCCCGGCTCGGGGGTCAGCGAGATGCGGATGGTGTCGCCGATGCCTTCCTGCAGCAGCACCGCCAGCGCGGCCGCCGAGGCGACGATGCCCTTGCTGCCGATGCCGGCCTCGGTCAGACCCAGGTGCAGGGCGAAGTCCGAGCGCTGCGCCAGGTCGCGGTACACCGCGATCAGTTCCTGCACGCCGCTGACCTTGCAGCTGAGCACGATACGGTCGCGGCCTAGGCCCAGTTCCACCGCGCGCTCGGCCGAATCCAGCGCCGAGCGGATCAACGCCTCGCGCAGCACCCGGCCGGCATCCCACGGCACCTCGCGCCGCGAGTTCTCGTCCATCAGCTGCGCCGCCAGCGCCTGGTCCAGCGAGCCCCAGTTGGCGCCGATGCGCACCGGCTTGTCGTACTTGAGCGCGAACTCGATCAGCTGCGCGAACTGGGTGTCCTTCTTCTTGCCGAAGCCGACATTGCCGGGGTTTATCCGGTACTTGGCCAGCGCCTCGGCGCAGGCCGGCTCGGCGGCCAGCAACTGGTGGCCGTTGTAGTGGAAGTCGCCGATCAGCGGCACCTCGATGCCCATCATCCGCAACTTGTCGACGATGCGCGGGATCGCCGCGGCGGACTCGGGGGTGTTGACGGTCAGGCGCACCAGTTCCGAGCCGGCGCGCCACAGTTCGGCCACCTGCTTGACCGAGGAGGCGACGTCGGCGGTGTCGGTATTGGTCATCGACTGCACCACCACCGGCTTGCCGCCGCCCATGGTGACGCCGCCGATGCGGACCGGCTGGGTGAGACGGCGCGCCCAGGGCGCGGCATCGGCGGGAGGCGTGGGGCGGCTGACGGCATCGTACATGCGCCCATTTTAGCCTGCGCGGCGCCTCCTGCCGCACGCGCCGGCACCGCCGATTCAGCGAGGCGGCGCCGCTGCGACGGTTTGTCGCAGGCAGGCCCCCGGCCCAGCGCATACGATGCGCAGCATGGATTCCACCGACGCCTCCTTCCTGCGCACCCTGTGCAGCCTGCGCTGGCTGGCCACCGCCGGCCAGGCCGCGACGATCCTGGTGGCGACCTGGCCGCTGCAGCTGCCGCTGCCGCAGGCGCCGCTGTGGGCCGGCGTGGCGGTGCTGGCGCTGTTCAACCTGTACGCACAACTGCGCCTGCGCCATGCCGACTCGGCCGCGCCGGCCACCGCCTTCGGCCACATCCTGGTCGACGTGACCGTGCTGACCTGGATGGTCGGCTGGAGCGGCGGTATCGGCAACGCCTTCGGCTCGCTGTTCCTGGTGCTGATCGCGCTGGCGGTGCTGGCGCTGCCGCTGCGCTGGGCGCTGGCGGTGGCGCTGGCCTGCGTGGCCGGTTATGCCGTGAGCGCGCTGTTCGGCCTGCCGTTGCCGCACGGCCCCTACCAGGCGCTGGACCTGCAGCGCTGGGGCATGGCCGCCAACTTCCTGCTGTCCACGGTGGTGGTGCTGGTGTTCTCCACCCGCCTGGCGATGGCCATGCGCGAACGCGAACGCGAGCTGGCGCTGCTGCGCGAGCGTTTCACCCGCAACGAGGGCATCGTCGCCCTGGCCACGCATGCCGCCTCGGTGGCGCACGAGCTGAACACACCACTGGCGACGATGACCCTGCTCACCGACGACATCGCCGAACAGAGCACCCAGCCGGAACTGCGCGAGGACCTGGACACGCTGCGCGAACTGCTGGTGCAGTGCCGCGAGCGGGTGCTGGCGCTGGCCGCGCCGGCACAGCGCGCCGGCGGGCAGACGGTGTCGCTGGCGCAGGTGCTGCACCAGTGGCAACTGGTGCGGCCCACCGTGCGCCTGCGCCGCAACGACGACGCGCCGCTGCAGTTGCGCATGGAAAGCGCCATCGGCCATCTGCTGCAGGTCCTGCTGAACAACGCCGCCGACGCCGGCGAACGCGCCGGCCATCCGCAGGTGGACCTGAACGTGCGGGTCACCGGTAGCGAACTGGTCGGCGAGGTACGCGACTACGGGGGCGGCTTCGACGCCAACCAGGTCGGCCTGCCGGCCACCCTGTTCCGCAGCGGCAAGCCCGAGAGCATGGGCGTGGGCCTGGCGCTGTCGCATGCGACCATCGAACGCCTGGGCGGCGAACTGTGGACCGAGCCGGCGCCGGACCATGGCGCCCGGGTCGGCTTCCGCCTGCCGCTGCTCGCCCTGGAGACCTCCGCATGAACACCGAGACCCCGCTGGGCCTGCTGGTCGACGACGATCCGCTGTACCTGCGCACCCTGCAGCGCACCCTCGCCCGCCGCGGCCTGGAGACGCGCACCGCCGACAGCGCCGCCGCCGCCCTGGCGCTGGCCGCCGAGGCGCCGCCGGACTACGCACTGATCGACCTCAAGCTCGGCGACGAATCCGGCCTGGCGCTGATCCAGCCGCTGCGCGCGATCCGCGCCGACATGCAGATCCTGCTGGTCACCGGCTACGCCAGCATCGCCACCGCGGTGGAGGCGATCAAGCTCGGCGCCGACGACTATCTGCCCAAGCCGGCCACGGTGCCGATGATCCTGCGCGCGATCGGCCTGGAGGCCGAGGAGGACGAAGACGAGGACGGCAGCGACGTGCCGGACGCGATGACCCCGCTCAGTCGCCTGCAGTGGGAGCACATCCAGCAGGCCATGCACGAGACCGGCGGCAACGTGTCCGCGGCTGCGCGCCTGCTCGGCATGCACCGCCGCTCGCTGCAGCGCAAGCTGGCCAAGCGGCCCAGCCCGCAGCGCGACCCGCCACGCTGAGCGTGCGGTGCGGTGCGGCGCGGCGCGGCGCCGCGGCAGCCTGAACCGCCCTTCCGGCCGGCGCTCAAGTCCGCAGGTACCGGGCCGATAACCCGGCATGCTGAAGTCTCCCCCACCCGCCTTGCTGGACGAGCCGCAACGGCTCAGCGCCCTGCGCCAGCTGTGCCTGCTGGACACGCCGGCCGACCAGGTCTTCGATCTGGTCACGCAGCTGGCGTCCCGCTACCTGCGGGTGCCGATCGCGCTGGTCTCGCTGATCGACGAACAGCGCCAGTGGTTCAAGTCCCGGGTCGGCCTGGAGGTGCCGCAGACGCCGCGCAGCCAGGCGTTCTGCGCCTACGCGATCCACAGCCCGGAACTGATGGTGGTGCCCGACGCGCGCCAGGACCCGCGCTTTTGCGACAACCCGCTGGTCACCGGACCGCCGTTCATCCGCTTCTACGCCGGCGCGCCGCTGCTGATGGCCGACGGCGCCAGCCTGGGTACGCTGTGCGTGATCGACAGCGAGCCGCGCCACGAGTTCGACGAGGTGGCGCGCCGCACCCTGCAGGACCTGCGCGACCTGCTGATGGTGCGCATCGACACCCTGCGCAACAGCGGCTTCGTCGATGCGCTGACCGGCCTGCCCAACCGCAGCCGCTTCAACGACGACCTGACCATGTGGCTGTCGCTGCAGACCGCCGACCACCACGACACCGCGGTGGCGATCGACGTGTGCGGCATCGACTATTTCCGCGACATGGTCAAGGCGCTGGGCTGGGAGTACGCCGAGGGCTACCTGCTGGCCACCCGCGACCGCCTGCGCAAGGCGCTGGGCAACCTGCCGCTGTACCGCATCGACACCACCACCTTCGTGTTCATCATGGAAGGCAGCGACACCGCGCATCTGGAGTACTGGTGCGAGCACCTCTGCGACGCCTTCGCCGCGGCGATCGACCACCAGGGCATTCCGCATGCGGCCAGCCCCTCGCTGGGCGCCGTGCGTCTGGACGGGGCGCTGAGCGCCAATCACACGGTGCGCTCGCTGACCACCGCGGTGGACATGGCGCGCCAGCGTGGGCAGCGCTGGAGCCTGTACGAGCGCAACCACGACGCCAACCAGCGCAATGCCTTCCGGATCCTGGCCGCCTTGCCCGAAGCGCTGGAGGCGCGCGGCCAGCTGAGCCTGCACTACCAGCCACGGGTGAGCCTGCGCAGCGGCGAATGTGTGGGCGTGGAAGCGCTGCTGCGCTGGCAGCATCCCTTGCTCGGGACGGTGGCGCCGAACGACTTCATCCCGCTGGCGGAAAAGACCGCACTGATGAGCCGGATCACCGCCTGGGTGCTGCGCGCCGGCATCGCCCAGGCGGCGCTGTGGCAGCAGCGCGGCTATACCTTCAGCGTGTCGCTGAACGTGTCGGCGGTGGACCTGGAACAGGCCGACTTCATCGCCCGGCTGCAGGCGCTGCTGCAGCAGCATGCGCTGGCGCCCGGCGCACTGGAGATCGAATTCACCGAGAGCGCGATGATCCGCGATCCGCAGCGGGTGGCCGAACAACTGCAGCAGATCAGCGCGCTCGGGGTGAAGATCGCCATCGACGACTTCGGCACCGGCTACAGCAACCTCGGCTATCTCAAGAACATTCCGGCCAGCGCACTGAAGATCGACCAGTCGTTCATCCGCGCCCTGCCCGGCAGCCGCAGCGACGGCATGCTGGTGCCGTCGATGATCCATCTCGGCCACGACTTCGGCCAGCAGGTGGTGGCCGAGGGCATCGAGAGCGCAACCGTGTACCGGATGCTGCGCGACTGGGGCTGCGACGAAGGCCAGGGCTACTGGATCGCGCGGCCGATGCCGGCCGAGGCGCTCGACGCCTGGCTGGCAGAGCCGTGGCAGGGCGACGACGCCTGAGCATGCCGCGCCACGGCCCGCCCGTGGCTCACCAGAACACCGCGTACAACGCCACGAGGATCGCGATCACCGCCGCGGCGCCGAGCTTGAAGCCCAGCGTGGTGCCGTAGCGCACGTCGTCGGTGCGGATCAGGTCGCGTGCCGGCGCCTGCGGGGTCAGCAGCGACACCAGCACCGCCGCCACCAGCGACAGCACGAACACCAGGCCGATGCGGTCCATGAACGGCAGTTCCGGCCACAGCTTCTTCAGCGCGAACGACAGCAGCACCGAGCCGATCGCCGCAGTCAGCGCGCCGGCCTCGTTGGCACGCTTCCAGAACAGGCCGAGCATGAAGATCACCACCACGCCAGGGGTGAAGAAGCCGGTGAATTCCTGGATGAACTGGAAGCCCTGGTCGAAATTGCCCAGCAGCGGCCGCGCGGTGAGGATGCCGATCAGCACCGACGTCACCGCGGCCACGCGGCCGACCCGCACCAGTTGCGGCTGGTCGGCCTGCGGGCGGAACTTGGCGTAGAAGTCCAGGGTGAAGATGGTCGCCACCGAATTGATCTTGGACGCCAGCGAGGCCACGATCGCCGCCACCAGCGCGGCGAACACCAGGCCGAGGATGCCGCTGGGCAGCAACTGCATCATGGTCGGATAGGCCTGGTCGGGCTTGGCCAGGTCCGGCGCCAGCACCACCGCGGCGATGCCCGGCACCACCACCACCACCGGCATCAGCAGCTTCAGGAACGCGGCGAACACCATGCCCTTCTGCGCCTCGCCGATGTTCTTGGCCGCCAGCGCGCGCTGGATGATGTACTGGTTGAAGCCCCAGTAGCTGATGTTCATCACCCACAGGCCGCCGAGCAGCACGCTCAGGCCCGGCAGGTCCTTGTAGAACGGGTTGTCCTTGGACAGGATCATGTGGAAGTGCTCGGGGTGCGCGTTCCACAGGTGGCGGAAGCCGGCGAGCACGCCGACGCCGTCGCCGATCCGCGACAGGGTCAGCCCAGCGACCAGCAGGCCGCCCAGCACCAGCAGGGTGACCTGGACGATGTCGGTCAGCGCCACCGCCTTCAGCCCGCCGTACAGCTGGTAGACCAGCGCGAACACGCCGATCAGCGCCAGCGCCAGGGTCTGGTCCATGCCGGTGACCTGGCTCACCGCGATCGAGCCCAGCCACAGGATCGAGGTCAGGTTGACGAACACGTACAGCAGCAGCCAGAACACCGCCATCAGCGTGCGGATCCACTTGCCGTAGCGCTGCTCCAGGAACTGCGGCATGGTGTAGATGCCGTTGCGCAGGAAGATCGGCAGGAAGAACTTGCCGACGATCAGCAGGGTCAGCGCCGCCATCCACTCGTAGGAGGCGATCGCCAGGCCGATCGCGTAACCGGAACCGGCCATGCCGATGATCTGCTCGGCGGAAATGTTCGCCGCGATCAGCGAGGCGCCGATCGCCCACCACGGCAGGGTCTTGCTGGCCAGGAAGTAATCCTCCGCGCTCTTGCGGTGCCCGGCCTTCTCCCGCGAGACCCATTGCGCGAGCAGGAAAATGCCCGCCAGGTAGACCACCACGATCGCCACATCCAACGTCGCCAACCCCACTGCCTTCTCCTACGGGCCGCAGCCCTGTCGCACCGTTGTCCATGACGCCGCCCGCATGGGCGGCGCCGCTCGTTCAAGAAAACCGTTCGCCGCCGCTCAATGCAGCGGGCAGTCGACCACGCTCTGCGGGTCATTGCTGCTGCCCAGCGCGATCCGCGACAGCGACAGATCCAGTGCGCCGTCGCTCTCGATCTCCGGCAGACGCTCCAGCCGGGTCAGGTCGGCGCCGGCCGCCGCGAAGCACTTCAACGGCACGCCCAGCGTGCGCCACTCGCCCTTGGGCAGCGCGGCCAAGGCCTTGCCCAGGTCCACGCGCGCGCCGCAGTCGTGGCCGCAGGCCACGCCGATGCGCGCGGCGGCGCCGGGCGCCGCATCCACCTTGACGGTCAGGATCAATTGCACGTCGCCATTGCTCTCGCGCGACACGTCCAGCGGCTTGGGCAACACCAGCGCCAACCCGGACTTGCCGCTGCCGGACCAGACGAAGCGTCGCGCATCCTCCTGCGCCTTGTGGTCGATCGCGGTGACCTTCAGCGATCCGTCGGCCAGTGCCGCCGGGAAGGTCGCCGCCGGCAGATTGGCCTGCGTGCCGCCGAACAGGATCAGGTTGATGCCCGCCGCCGGCTTGCCGCGGTCCAGGTACACCCCGCCCACCGCCTGCGCACCGGACACGCCCGACACCTCGGACAGCCGGCTCAGATCGCCCTTGTCCTCGTAGGTGAGGCCATAGCCGAAGGCGAACTGCGGGCTGTAGTTCTTCTGCCCGACGTTGTTGGCGAACTGCACCGCGGTGCGCGGCCAGGAAAAGCTCAGCTTGCCGTGGAAGTCGTACTGCACGCTGCCGTCCGCCTTGCGCAGCAGCACGTCGGCGATGCCGGCGCCTTCCGAACCCGGCAACCAGGCCGCGACGAAGGCGTCGGCGGCGTTGATCTCGCGGTTCACCCACAGCGGCCGCCCGCTCAGGAATACCGCCACCACCGGAATGCCCTGGGCCTTGAGCGACTTGATGAGTTCCAGGTCGCTGTCGTCGCCGGGCTTGTACAGCAGCGTGGCGATGTCGCCCTGGAACTCGGCGTAGGGATGCTCGCCGAACACCACCACCGCCACGTCCGGCTTGGTCGCGAACTTGCCGTCCACCGCCAGCTCGGCGCTGCCGCCGGCGGCGCCGACCTGCTGCTGCAGGCCTTCCCAGATGGTGGTGCCGTTGGGGTAGTCGGCGCGCTTGGTGCCGGTGCCCTGCCAGTTGAGGGTCCAGCCGCCGGCCTGCTTGCCCATGTCGTTGGCGCCGTCGCCGGCCACCAGCAGCTTGAGCTGCGGCTTCAGCGGCAACAGCTGCCCCTGGTTCTTCAGCAGCACCAGCGATTCGCGCACCGCCTGCCGCGCCACCGCGCGGTGTTCGGGCGCGCCGAGCAGCTCGAACTTGCCGCCGAGCGGACGCTGCGACGGCTTGCCGGCCTCGAACAGGCCCAGGCGCAGCTTCACCCGCAGGATGCGCCGCACCGCATCGTCCAGCCGCGCCATCGGGATCTGCCCCGACTTCACCGCCTTCAGCGCGTTCTCGTAGACGCCCTTCCAGCTGTCCGGCGCCATCAGCATGTCGACGCCGGCGTTGAACGCGGCCGGGCAATCGTCCTTGCGGCAGCCGGGGACCTGGGCATGGCCGTTCCAGTCGCCGACCACGAAGCCGCCGAAATGCATCTGCCCCTTCAGCACGTCGGTCAGCATGACCGTGTTGCCGTGCATCTTGACCCCGTTGACGCTGTTGAACGAGGCCATCACCGTTTGCGCCCCCGCCGCGATCGCCGGCGGATAGCCGGCGCCGTGGATGTCGCGCAGCTGCTGCTCGCTGATCCGGGTATCGCCCTGGTCCTTGCCGTCGGTGGTGCCGCCATCGCCGAGGAAGTGCTTGACCGAGGAGATCACGTGCGACCCGTCCAGGAAACCCGGCATGCCGGGCACGCCCTGCAGCCCCTCGACCACCTTGCCGGCGAAGCTGGCCACCACCTCGGGCGACTCCGAATAGCCTTCGTAAGTGCGGCCCCAGCGGTCGTCCTGCGGCACCGCCACGGTCGGGGCGAAGGTCCACTCCATGCCGGTGGTACGGGTCTCGGCGGCGGTGATCTCGCCGATCTTGCGCATCAGCTCCGGGTCGCGGGTCGCGCCCAGGCCGATGTTGTGCGGGAACAGCGTGGCGCCGACGATGTTGCTCTGACCGTGCACCGCGTCGATGCCGAAGATGATCGGGATCGCCGGGCCGGCGCCGTCGGTCTGCATCGACGCCGTGTAATAGGCATCGGCCAGCGCCAGCCACTGCGCCGGGCTGGCGTCGTACTTGCCGCCGGGATCGGAATTGCCGCCAGCCAGCACCGAGCCGATGTGGTATTTGCGCGCGTCCTCCGGGGTCATGCTGCCGATGTCGCCCTGCACGGTCTGCCCGACCTTCTGCTCCACCGACATCTGCGCCATCAGCTTGGTGATGCGCGCTTCCAGCGCCGGATCCTCCTTCAGCGGCCAGGCCGGCGACGGCCACCGGTCCGGGTGGATCGGCGGCGGCGGCGCGGCCGCCGGTGCGACCGGCACGGAACGACCGGGAACGGCGGCGGCCAACGCCAGCAGGCCAAGCGCAGCGGCCGCGGCCAGCGCCGTGCGAAGCGGCGCGCGCGCGCCAGCGGTCTGTGTGTGCAAGAGACTCCCTCCCAGGAACGGCGAACGCATGCCATGTCGCGGCCGGACCGCACACGCCGAGGTGCGGCCGGCGCCTACGCTTCCCGAATCGCCCCAAGCCTGTCAACCGCGCCGCGAGGTATGCCCCGATGCCGGCGGGATATCGGCTAACGCTATAGCGATGGAATACCGGGTTTACCTGTGCTGGTGGGCGTGGGCCCGCCCTGCATCCCCAAGATCGGCAGGATCGCACCGGGGATTTTGCTGCATCGCAATAAAGTCGACTTTACACAATGCGCAGCTGGAAGAATCACGTATCGATCGCTGATCGGCCTCCCTGCTGCACGAATGCGGTGCCGCCCCCCAACATCCTGCCTGCGGCGCTGCAAAGTTCGTGACAACCATGTTGCCACCATCGAACCATGTCCGCTTGAGTCCTTTTGGAGTCGTTCGCCACAGACCATGTGGCACAGGCGCAACGCTCCTAGATCGATGCTTTCAATCGGATGCGATGGACCATCCAACGAATCATCCAAATTTTCAGCATGTAGTACTGGCCGCATCAAGAATAATGCGCCGCCCCCAAGCTGAGGACACGCCAGCGATAGAATCTATCTCTTCAATTCGCGAGATCGAATTTTTGCAATACACACAACAAAAACCCCAGAATAATCCAAGCCATCCCAGAAAAAATGAACAATACCCCCAAGATATATTTAACCACCCACTCCAACCCACAATTTTTACTGCAAGGATCTACACCACTGTCGCCATATATTATCTTCAAAAATCTATAAACAGAAATGGAGAACCCGATAAAGCCAAAAATTTTTAAAAAGGACCGCACTTAAAAACCGTAAGCCCCACGTCAAGCAGGCGCTTTAAAAGTAGAACTTTCTGCGTGTGGGTTGCGGCACTGGAACGGGGTCATTCTACCGAGCGAGTCGTGGGATCGCTATTCGTTGTACCGGTGAATACCTCGCCCAGAAATTCGGGGCCGTTGTCCGAGCGCGCCAGCCGCGGCAGGCCATGGTCGCGTTTGATCTGCTCGAACACACGCACCAGGCGTTGCGAGTTGATCGAGGTATCCACTTCGATGTGCAGCACCTCGCGGTTGAAATCATCCACGACGTTGAAGGTGCGAAATCTGCGGTGCAGGTCGGCGCGTCACTCATGAAATCGACTGACCAGACCGTGTCTGGCAGCCTCGGCACGTAGAGCGACACACGCTCACGCTTGGGCAGGCGCCGCTTGGCGGCGCGGCGCAGGTTGAGATTCATGGCCTTGTACACGCGATAGATCCGTTTGGGATTCCAGCCCGGGTGCTGCTTGCGGAGGTGGTCGCTGCACTTCCAGAAGCCGCGAATGGGGTATGCTTCAACGAAACGGTCGATCTCGGCGATCAGCTTGGCGTCGCGCACCGCCCAGTCAAAAGGCGGTGCGTACCACGCCGCCCGCGACAACCCGACGCATGCACAAGAGCGGCGCAACGGAAGCGCGCGAACCTCGACAAGAAGCCGCACCGCCTCGCGCTTGCGCGCTGGCCCTAGAGTTTTTTGCGATTAGGTCCTTACATCGCCGCGTTGTCGAGCGCCAGCTCGGCATAAATCCGCTTGAGATTGGTGTTCTCGGACTCCAGCTCCTTGACCCGTCGAAGCTCGGAGGCCTCCAAGCCAGCCTACTTGCTCTTCCACTGGTAGTAGGCCGCCGTACTGATGCCGACTTGGCGACAGATGTCTTTGACCAGTACGCCGGCGTTGGCCTGCTTGAGCGTCGCGATGATCTGCGTCTCGGTGAACTTCGATGTGCGCATAGGACCTCCTGGCTGTGAAACGATGCCATAAAGATCTACTTATGTGGTGTCTGCTATGTAGGGGAGCTTACGACACCATTGGCGGCGTAACTGAGCGCTTCACCGATACATGGGAAATCGGTCTAACACCGCTCAAATTAAAGCCTCATAAAATATCTCGATATCTTATCAATATCAACAATCGCTCCAGCCTCAGCCAAAGCACCTACAAGATTTGCAATGTCGCCCCTTTTGAAAATCTTTAAGTTTTTCTCTAGCAATATTTTATTAGAGAATTGATCTCTCAGAGAAATATAAAATCCAACACTATGAATTAATCCAAATTCTTTATCGCCACGCCCTCTAAAGCCAACTTCAACCAGTCGTCCTTTAACACTACAGCGCTGCCTGGAAAAAGGCCCCCATGCGCACAAGTAACCGCCATCAAGAAATATTGCATTAAAAGCCACACAATAAAAGACAAATACAATTGCCATTACGGAAAAAATTAAAAACAACAAGTCGAAACTGCCAGCCTTAATGAACCCAGCAATCACAACAAGCTCCACTACAACAAGTGGAAGAACCATGAAAATGCATGCCGAAGGTGCCGGTCGCAAAACTAGATTACTATTCTTCATGCTTATTTACACCCACAGGATGTCTGACTATCAAGTAGAGCGCCTGACGGAACGGCAGCCACTCCCCCAGCACCACCTCCTGGAAAATTCTCAATGATATTAGCAGCCATCATCTTGGAAAATGTTTTACCAGAGACACTACTAATACTTCCGTTCTTTAATTTAGTTAAGGAGGATTTTGCCACCGCAGATATTCCGTTTCGGCCAGCAAATCCAGGCATTAGCTTCCCAGCGCCAGGAATAAACCCAGTCAGCGCACCGATACCACTATCAGCAATGAAAGTGCTCCAGTTAAAACATGCACGTTTCCCAGTAAGCATTTCAAGCCCCTGCGAAGTCGCATTAGTGGAAGCTCCACCAACTGCGCCTGCAAGAATTGGATTTCCGGTATAGAGCAGCGCCTCACCCCCTAACGCTCCACCTGCGGCAGCGCCCGTATATTTCTCCCAACCGCTCAAATCTCCGGAGATGAGATCGGATATTCCTTGCCCGCCAACACCCACCAATGCTCCGCCCAACATAAAAACTGCATCATCTATACCGGCCCATAGACCGTAAGGATCCACCAAGGCCACCGGATTACCATTCACATACGCGTAACCATTTATCCCACCAGAAAGCCTAATCGGATCTTCCCCAATAAAGCGCCCTAATTCCGGCTGATAATATCGCGCACGGTAGTAGTAAAGTCCACTCGCGTCCCGCTCCCGCCCCGTGTACTGATACGGGTTGCTGGTCCCTGCGCTGGCTTGACTGGTCTGTCCGTAAGGCGTGTAGTCGTAGCGCTGGATCAAGGCACCGCTGGCGTTGGTAAGTGCGCGGGTGCTGCCAAGGGCGTCTGTCAGGAAGTACGCACGTCCGCTGGCTTCGTTCCGCGCATAACGCTCGTCGATGCCAAGCCCGGTCAGGATCGCGTTGACGGTGCCGCCCTGGGTTTCCTGCACCGCGTCCAGCCCGTCGTACAGATAGCTGACGGTCTGCCCGCCTTCGGTCTTGCTCACTCTTCGACCCAGCGGGTCGTAGCCGAAACTGGCGATGCTCGCCGTTCCCTGTTTGATCTCCACCAACTGGTCGCGCGCGTTCCAGACGTAGGTCCTTACGCCATCGGAGAGCAGGTTGCCGTTGGCGTCGTAGCTGAGCGTCTGGCCGTCGGCCTGGGTTTGCCGGTTGTTGTCGTCGAAGCTGCCGCTGCGGGCCGCCGGCAGCGCCTGCGGGGCGAAGCTGCCGGTCTGCGCCACCAGCCGGCCCAGTTGGTCGTAGCCATAGCCGATCTCGCCAAGGGCCGTGCCGTCCGGTTTGAGCCAGGCGATGCCGGTGGTCTGGTTGGCGGTGTTGTAGGCGTACCCGGTCTTGACGCCGTTGGGCAGCGTGGTCTCGGTGAGGCGATCGGCGGCGTCGTAATCGAACGCCACGGTCTCGCTCCCCTGCAGCAGGGTGCGCAAGCGGTCGACGTCGTCGTAGCGGTATTCCAGTGCCGCCTGGTTGGCCGCGATCATCTTGGTACGGCGGCCCGCGGCGTCGTATTCGTAGACGATGTTGCCTTGCGGTGTGATGGCCTTGATGACCTGGTCGAACAGGTCGTAGTCCCAGCTCAGGGTACCCGCTGCCGAATCGACCAGCGCCACACGGCGGTTGCCGGCGTCGTAGGTGAAGGTCTGGGTGCGCCCGTCGGCCTCGGTGACCACCGACAGGCGCCCGAGCACGTCGTAGGTGAAGGTCTTTTTCTGGCCCTTGCGATCGGTGTAGCTGGCGACCCGGTCCATGGTGTCGTAGGTCCATGTCTCGGACTGGCCCAGCGCGTCGGTACGGGTCAGCGGACGGTTGCGCTCGTCGTAGGTATAGGTGATGCCGTTGCCGTGCGGCAGCAGGATCGCCACGACGTTGCCGTTCTTGTCGTAGCCGAACTCGGTCACGTTGCCGGCGGCGTCGTAGGCCTTGCTGACACGGCCAAGCGCGTCGTATTCCTGGCGCGTGACGTTGCCCTGGTCATCGCGGCTGCCGGTCACCCGACCGAGGCTGTCGTACTGGAAGCGGGTGCTGCGCCCGAGTGGATCGACCATGCCGGCCAGATCGTAGCCAGCGTACTGGAAGGCGATCGTCTGGCCGATCGCATTGGTCGCGCTCAACGGCAGGCCCGCGCCATCGCAGGCGAAGCGCGCCGTGCGGCCGCCAGGGTCGGTGACCGCGGTCAGGCAGCGGTTGGCGCCGTAGTCCAGGCGCGTGACCCGCCCGAGCGGATCCGTCGCCGATTGCAGGTCGCCGTCACTGGTGTAGCTGAGGCTGGACACGCGCGCCTGTGTGGTGCCCGCCAGCAGCGTGACCTGCAGCGGTCGCCCGCCCGCGTCGTAGCGATACTCGGTGCGACGGCCGAGCGGGTCGATACTGGCGGTGACCTGCCCGTAGGCGTTGCGCTCGAAGCTGTACGTCTGTTGCTTGTCGGTGCCATAGGCCAGGATGTCGGTCTTCGGATAGGCGCTGTTGCCGTCGAAGACGACGCGGCGTTTGCTGCCGTCCGGACTGGTGACGAGCACACCAGTGGTGCCGCCATCGACATGCGCATAGTCGATGACGAAGATGCCGCCATCGGCCTGGGTCTGCTTGACGACCCTGCCGGTGGACACGCCGTTGACGACCTCGAACTCGTTGAGCAGGACGCGCTTGCCGCGCGCGTCGGTGATGGACTGCATCCGATGCTGCGCGAGTGCGTTGTTCTGGCTTCTGGTCTGGTAGGCATACGCCTTGCTGCCGCCATCGGGGAACCCCACCGTGGCGAGCAAGCCATTGCTGTCGTAGGCATAGGTCCAGCGATTGCCGGCGTTGTCGGTGGCGGCCGCGATGCGATTGCGAGTGTCGTACTCCAGGCCGATATAGCGCCCACTCGGCGAGACGATGCGCGCGACCAAGCCGGCATCGTAGAGCAGCGTGGTGCGGTTGCCATAGCGGTCTTCCAGCCAGCGCAGGCGGGTGTCCATGTAGCTGGAGAATTGCATGCGGCTGCCGTCGCGCAGGGTGATGCGGAAGCCGCGGCCCCACGGCTGCAACGGGTCCGGATCGTAGACCGATTGCAGCACGGCACCGGCATACTGCGTGGTCGAACCGGCTTGGCGCCACTCGCCACGCGGGCCGGAACCGGAGGCCCGATCGAAGCGGATATAAGCTCCAGTCGGCAGCACCAGATCGAGCGAATCGTAGGTGCCCCCGGGGTTGTGCAGGTAGTAGCCCCAGTTGGACGCGGTGCCGATGCCGAACTCGCGCTGCTTCATGTCATGGGGACGGTAGCTGCGCGACAGGCTCAGCGCCGTCACGTCGGCGATCTGCAGGTCGGTTTCCGAATGGACGAATTCGCCGGTCTTTAGGTCGATGGGATCGGCCGCATTGGCGACGCCGCCGCTACCCGGGGTTCCGCAGCAATGCCCATCCGGCGGCAACCCGGCCTCGCTGGGCGGGTCGTTGCTGGGCACGCTGTACATGCCGCCCATGGTCTGGTGCAAGGCGACGCCAGGCTCGGGAACGAAATGCTTGCCGTCGGCCGAAACGGTGCCCTTGCCGTAGACGCGCCAGCCATCGCGCGGGTCGTACATCCAGAAATTGGCCTGGGTACCCGCGGCGTAGCCGTCGTAGTTGGGGTAGTAGACCTGAATGCCGTTGTTGGCGCCGGGGTCGAGTCCGCGGATCTGCGCGCCGCCCGGCTCGACCGTGAACGCCATCGGATGGTTTTCGGTGACCGGGAACGGCGCGCGATTGACCGGCGTCGGCACGATCGCCAGTTCGGTCACCAGGCGGCCCTTGCGGTCCAGCACGACGGTGCCCTTGGGAATGCGCAATTGCAGGCCGGGAATGTCCGGGTGACCAACGACCATGTCCTGGACGGTCGGCGACGGGATCCGGATCTTGTCGCGCGCGGCGATGCGTGGCAGATGCAGCAGATAGCCGAGTTCGTTCAATCGGCCGGCGGCGACTTCGGTGCCGACGACGAATTGACCGTATTCGGCGCCGGCCGTGTTGGCGGTGCTACCGTCGACGTAGAGCTCCTGGTGCCCCGCCGGCACATCGAACAGGGTGAACCAGCCGTTCTTGTCGGTAAGCGCGCGCTCCTTGCCGATGCTGACCTCGACCCCGGCCACGGGTTGCTGGTCCACCCGCACCACACGCCCGCGCACCATCGTCACGTGGAAGGTCGCGGCGATGCGCGCGATGCGCGCGTTATGTTCCGGCTGTTGCGAGGCGCCATAGATGCGCCAGCGGCTGTCGGTATTGTCCTGTCCCGGGTACCAGATGCCGTCCACCAACAGGCCGTGCGCGCGGCACGGCACACCGTCGTTGGCACAGGACGCCGGCGTGCCTGCACCGGTCATCTGCACGCTGGGTGCGGCGCCCGCCTCTGCCGGCGCGGCCGTTGCGTGCGCCACCGGCTGTCCGTTGCTGTCGTAGGCGGCGGTGCGGAAATCCAGGGCGATCAACGGCACGGCATCGCCCGATGCGCCGCGCGCACCGTCGACCATCAGGGTGTAGCGGGAATCCGGGAACAAGGCCTGACGCGGCTGCACGAACAGCAGACGCCCCTGCTCCACAGGCGCGATGCGTACCGCGACGCGCCCCTCCGGACCGACCAGGGTGACGGTGCGCGCGGACAACGTGGGCATGTGCAGCGGACGCGAGAAGCGCAGCGCGAGCCGCGCGGTCGGCGCGACGCCGGCTGCCCCCTGCACCGGCACGCTGCCGGCGAGCCGTGGCGCGCCTGGCGTATCGGCGATGCTGGCCGGATACGGAAGAAACGCACCCGCGAGCGGATCGAACACGGCATCGCTGGCGATGCGCTGGGCGTTCCGCGACGCCGGCAACGCCACACGGCCATCGGCCAGCAGGCGCGAGCTTGCGTTGCCGCCGCCCGGCAGATCCGCAGGCAGGGTGATCGCCCGATCGCTGGCTTCGTCCCACACCTGCGCACCGGCGCCATCGCCAGTGCCGCCGGCGAGCAGGAGGCGACCATCGGTCAGTACCGTGGCGGTGTGCCCATAGCGCGCACGCAGGCTCAGCCCCGTGGCCGGCTGCACGGAGGCGCTTGCCGGATCGAACCACGCGCCGCCGTCCTGCAGCCGGCCCTTGGCATCGCGGCCGCCCCAGACCAGCACGCGCCCGCTCGGCAGCAAGGTGACGCTGGCATCGATGCGTACCGATGGCAGCGCGATCTCGCGCGCACGCTGACCGGGCACGCGATGGCGCAGAAAGCGCCCGTCGGGCGCCAGCGCCAGCTCGCTGCCATCGGCCAATGTGGTTGCATGCCACTGCCCGAGCACTGCAGGAACAGCGCCAATGCCGACGGCCGGCATGGCCGCCGTCGACCAGACCAACTGTTGGGAGGCGGCCGTCGACGCCAGCGCGCCCAGCAGCCCACCCAGGATCACGCTTTTCCATGCGCTGTTGAACCACGTCATATGCTCGCTCCGCTCCATGCCTGCTTCCGTTCTGCGTCCGTTCGACGGAACCGCGCCGGTGTTCTAGGGTGTACTGTCCAACGTGGTGTCCATCGCCGCGGTGACACCGTCCTCGGGCACGATCCGCAATCGATAGGTGCCGCTTGTCGGCAGCGCCGGGAAACTCAGGTCGCTGCTGCCGGTGCTTGCGCTGAACGATCTGTAGAACTGCCCGTCCGGCCGGTACAGCGCGTAGGTCACCGGCCGGCCGGCCGGCGAGGTCGTCTGATTGACCACCCGCATCAGTACGCCCTGCCCTGCCGTGCCGCTGAAGGACAGCGTGGCGGTCTTTCCGTGCCTGTCCAGCGCGATCGACTGCGGGACATCCCACGCCAAGGTGCCGACGACGGTGCTGGACACCGAGGCGGTCAGGGAGAAGCTCTGGTCTTCCGTCGAAGGGACCACCACGACGCCATAGCGTCCGGCTTGCGCGGCGTCGATGGAGAATCCGCAGCCGTAGGTACGGAAGCAATTCGTGTTGGAGAAGACCTTGCTGCCATCCGGACGATAGAACGTCGCATAGACCCAACCGAACCCGCTGCCGGACAATGCGATCTGATCGAGTCCGAAATCGAGCTTTTGCCCAGCCTGCGCATCGAACCAGAAGAAAATGCCCGCGCCGGGCGGACCCGCAGCGAACGTGCGACTGCTGTCCACGGCCACTGACGTGCCGGTGGACAAGGCGACGGTGGTGTCGATCGTCTGCCCATACTGCGGATCGACCACCACGCTGTACTGGCCAGTCGTCGGCAGACTGCCCAGGCCGATCGCAGTACCGGTACGCGTCGATCCGGACGTGAGCAGGGTGCCATTCGGCTGGTAGACGCTGTAATAGCTGGTGCCATCCGCGGGCGTGGTCGCCTGGTTCTGCACCAGCACGGCAAGTTTGTCGCCCGCCTGCCCCTGGAAGCTCAACCGGGCGTTCTGCCCGCGCCTGGCGACGGAGACGGCCAGCGGCGTGTCGCGCTGCAGGTTCAGGGGCAGATCGCTGGACAGCGTCACGTCATAGGTCGCCGCCTGATCGTCGCCCTGGCCGATCAAGAGCGCGTACTTGCCTGCCGCCAGATTGGCGAGATCGAAATCGCAGCCGCCACGTTCGACATCGCAGTAGCTGCTTGCCAATGTGCTGCCATCGGCCTTGTAGAGAGTCGCGACGACGCGCTGCGCGCCGGGACCGACGACCTGGATGCCGCTGATGCCCAGTCCCAGGTTCTGCCCCTGACTGGCGACGAAAGAAAAGTGCTTGTACTGCGCCGGCAACCGGGTCACGACATGCGCAGGAGCGCCGTCGATCGGCAGCGCGACGCCCGAGGACAGGATGATGTCCGCTTCCAGCGGGCTTCCTGTCCGGCTCTCGACCTGGATTGCATACTCGCCAGACGTTGGAATATTGATCAGATTGATGGCATCGCCCACCTTGATGGTCGCCGTCTTCCAGACAGCACCATCCGGCCGTAGCACGCGATACACCACATCGCGACCGGCGGGTAGTGTCGTCTGCGCCGCGACCAGCAGCATCAACGACTCGCCTGCCTGCGCCTGGAAGCGGAGCCGCGCATTCTGCCCATACCGGGCCAGCGCCAGATGCAAGGGCTGATCGCGGGTCAGCTGATCCAGCAACTCGGACGACAGCACTGCGCGGAACTTGATCGCCTGGCTCGCCGAGGTCGGTGTCGCCACCACGCTGTAGCGTCCCGCCAAGGTGTTCCTCAGCGGCAACGAACATCCGTCCTCGGCGTAGCAGATGCCGCTGTACAAGGTCGTACCGTTCGGGCTGTAGACGGCGATATTGAAGTAACTGCCCGAACTCACCGCGATGTCGGTGATCCCCAGCCCCAGATTCTGGCCGGCCTGGGTATCGATGGAGAAATGCACGCCCTGCCCTGCGGGCGCCTGGTAGCTGCCACCTGCGCCGTCCAGTTCGACATTGCCGTCCTGTCCCGTGGAGAGTTTCAACCGGGCCGACCACAACGCGCCGCCCACCGGATCGACGAACACCCGATAGCTCCCCGTCTCCGGGAGATTGGGCAGGGCCAGAATGACGTTGCCGCTGGCCGTCACGTCCTTCCAGAACGCGCCGTTCGGCCGATACACCGCATAAACCACGTCGCGGCCTGTCGGCCTGGTCGCAGCGTCAGCGACGAGCAAAGCCAGGCTCTCGCCGGCGGTCCCGGCGAACGTCAGGCGCGCATTCTGGGCATAGCGCGAGATGTTCACGGAACTCAATGCATCCCTCTGCAGGAAGCCGGCGACCTCCGTGGAGAGGGTCGCCTTGAACGCCACGCTCTGGGAGCCAGATTGCGGACTCACGGTCACGCCATAGTTGCCCGCGGCGAGGTTGAGCAGATTGAAGGCGCAGCCATTGGCGGCATAGCAGGTCGCGGTCGTGAGCGTGGAACCGTTGGGATTGGCGATCTTGACGTTGACATAGGTCCCGCTGCTCAGGTTCAGATCGCCGATGCCCAATCCCAGGTTCTGCGAGGCCGCTGCGCTGAAGCTGAAGAACACGCTTTGACCGGCGGCGGCGCTGTACTCGCCGCTGCTGCCATCCAGTTGCAACCCACCCGCACTCCCGGTCGTCACCAGCACCTTGGCGGCCACGGTGGCGCCATAGCGCGGATCCACGAACAGTCGGTAAGTCCCGGCGATAGGCGTATTCATCGTCAGGGTGCCCGAGCCAGACACCGCCATCGACGACAACGCCGTGCCATCGGGCCGGTACACGCGGTAGTACACCACGCCGTTCGCCGGCGCCGTGGTCTGCTCCGACACCTGCAGTGCCAATGCGTCGCCGGCACCCGCCTGGAACGACAGCACTGCGTTCTGCCCGCGCCGGCCGATGCCGACCTGGCTGACCGCATCCCGCGTCAAGGAAAGCGCCAGGTCGGTGGACAGGGTCGCCTTGAAGCGCATCGTCTGCGTCGTCGTGGCAGGGGCGACCAGGACGCCATAACGTCCCGCCGCCAGTTCCGGCAGATTCACATCACAGCCGTCGTTGGCCACCTCGCAGGCGGCACCGGCCATCGGCGTGCCTGAAGGGCCATAGATCGTGACGTTGAGCGGGCCGCTTTCGTTGGACTGCAGCTCGCTGATGCCGAGCCCCAGGCTCTGCCCGGCGGTCGCGGTAAAGGTGAAGTACACGCTGTCGCCCGGCAGTTGCGTTGCGAATGCGCCGGTGGCGCCATCGATCCCACTACCGCCACCACCTGCGTCTCCGGTGCTGAGCCGCGTCTGCAACCGCACGGTTTCTCCGAATCCGGGATCCACCAGCACCTGATAGGTGCCGCTGGTCTTCGCCGTCACGTAGGTGGTACCTGCGGCGCGCACCGCCATCGAGGCAACACTGGTGCCATCAGGCGCGTAAACGCGGTAGTAAACATCGCGGCCGGCGGGCGCGGTGGTCTGGCCGGCGACTTGCAACGCGAACGCCTCGCCCGCCGCGGCCTCGAACGACAAACGCAGATTCTGGCCTCTACGCTGTGTCTCCACGACCACATCCTGGTCCTTCGGCAACGCCTGCACCAGATCCGATGAGAGCAACAGATTCAGGCGCATTGTGCGTGCGCCGCTCGTACCGGGCGTCAGCAGCACCTGATACACGCCGGTCCTGGGCGCGGCGATGTTGAGTGCGCAGCCGTTGTTGGCCTGATTGCAGTACTGATAGCCAAGATTGACGCCGTCGGCGTCGAAGACCTGCGCCAAAGCTGTCCCCCACCCGCTGCCGACCGGCGACTGCTCGGTCAGCGCCAGGCCCAGCCTGCTCCCGGCCTGGGCCAGGAAGGTGTAGCGCTTCGATTGCGCGGCGATCGACGTGGCGACACTGGTTTCGGCACCGTCCAGCGCAAGCCTCCCGGCATGCTCCACTCCCATCTTCCAGCTGGCGGAGGAAGTACTGGGTGTGAGCAGCAACAGGTAAGTGCCGCCCACCTTCAACCGCGGCAGATGCAGGGTGGGCTGGTTCGCATTCACCAGTCCACTGGCGATCTCCACGTTATCGGTGCCGAACACCAGGTAGTTCAACGTCGTGGACGCCAGCGACTGAAATTGCGCGCTGAGGTAATCGCCGGCCATGCCGGTGAACAGGACCGCGGCGGACCCACCCGCGTTGGCGACCGCGACGTCGACCGCGGCGGCGTCCAGGGTCAGGCGCGTGACGCTGGCGATGCCGACGGACGACACACTGCTTGGCACCACCAGCACATCCTGGCTGCTGGTGGCGCTGCCGTAGGGCGTAGTCACGGTCACCGGTCCGCTGCCGCTCCTGCCCGGCACCGGAAAGACCAGGCGCGTGCCGGTGGCGCTCGACAGCACCGCGGTCTTGCGATCCAGCTTCGCCGTGGTCTGCCCGGCGACCGGGACCAGGTTCTGTCCGTCGACGGTGATCGCCATACCGGCGCTGGCGATCAACGGCGATATGCCGGTGATGGTCGGCTGACGGAGGTTGGCATCGACCACGAACTGCTGCGCACTGCTCGCGCTCTGTCCAGCCACGGTCACGGAGATCGGGCCGGTACTGGCGTTGGCAGGCACGAGCACGGTCAACTCGCGTGCGCTGGCAGCCACCACCGTGGCCGCCTGCCCATTGAAAGCCACGCTGTTGGAGGACGCAGCGGTGGAAAATCCCTGCCCCTGGATCAGCACGCGATCGCCCGCCGCACCGCGCCCCGGACTGAAGCCCAGCACCGCCAGGGTTCCGCTGGAGACGCGTTCGACGGCGACGATATTGCCCATCGTGTCGTAGCGATAGCGAGCACTGGCACCGGCATCGTTGCTGACCGCGACCAGACGCCCCTGCGCGTCGTAGACGTAGGAGGTGGCACCAGACGTGCAGGCCAGAAGGGTGAGCAACAAGGCCGCCACCGTTCTGCCCACGATGCGCCGCCAACCGCGCGCGGGCACGTGCGCCGCCCGCTTCAGCAAACCCACGACCGAGCCCATCCCTGCGCCGCGACGTTCCATGCGTTCATCCCTGAAGACTGGCCACGATGGCCGGCTGTCCGTATGCTGACCTTGCTTCGTGCATTCAGCCTGGATATAGATATCCGACAGTGGGGACAGGAGTCAACAGCGTCATGCCAAGGAACTGGCGTCATCACATCGTCATCTGCATGCGCCTGTGGTCGGCCGCCCTGGTCCTGGTGCTGACCGGGTGTGGTGGCGATCAGCACGACACGGCGGCAGCGCGGATCGCGCTTGGCCAGGCGCTGTTCCACGACATGCGGCTCAGCGCGGATGGCAAGACCAGTTGCGCAAGCTGCCATCGCGCCGAGTTGGCCTATACCGACGGTGCCGCGGTGTCCACCGGGACAGGCGGCCAACACGGCGCACGCAACGCGCCCAGCCTGCTCGACAGCCGCTTCATGACCCACTTTTTCTGGGACGGACGCGCAGCGACACTGGAAGAAGCCGTCCTGCAACCATTGACCAACCCACGCGAGATGGGCCTGGCCGATCGGCAGGACGTGCTGGCCCACCTCGCCCGCGACCCGCGCTACGCGTCACTGTTGCATGCAGCCGCCGGCGAGGACGACGGCGACATCCAGGTCGTGGCCGCCGCGCTCGCCACCTACATCCGCGCCTTGCCGGCGCCGCCCACGCGCTACGAGACGTACCGGACGACGCATGGCGCGCGCGCATCGCTGAGCGAGGACGAACGCGAGGGATTGGCGCTGTTTTCCGGCAAGGCCGGCTGCGTCGATTGCCACCGGCTGGACGGCACGCCTGCGACCACGAGCGATCAGCGCTTCCATCACGCCGGCATCGGTTTCAACCAGGTCGCCGGCAACGTCGCCGCCCTGCTCGACGTACTGGAGCGACAGAAGCGCGAAGGCAGGAGCCTGGGCGATTCCATCCTCTCCGACGTTCGCGTGGCGGAACTGGGCCGCTTTGCGGTGACGCGGGCGCCGCAGGATCTGGGCGCCTTCCGCACCCCGTCGCTACGGACGGTCGCCGATACTGCGCCCTATATGCACGACGGCAGCATCGCCGATCTGCCGGCGGCGGTGGAACACGAGGTCTACTATCGCAACCTCGCCCGCAATCGACCGATCAGTCTGACCGCGGAGGAGAAGCACAAGCTGGTGCTGTTCCTGCAGGCGCTGTCCAGTACGGGCGCCGCGCCGCGCTAGGAGCCCGTACGCGGCGCGCTGTTCGCCGGCTCCATCACATCGACGTCCTGCTGCGAGGCGAGCTTGCCATCGAGCGTCACCTCCAGCATGTAACGCCCCGGCGGCCAGCCGGCCGCGTTGTCGAAACGCAGCGACTGGAGCTGATCGGAGCGGGTCATGGCGCGCTCCACCAGCCCGACCTGGCGACCATCGCGCAGGTCCAGCAAGCGCGCTTTCAGGGCCTGTCCGTGGGCAGCGCCGCGCAGGGCCACGTTGACCAGGATCGGCGCATCGCTGGTCTGCGGCACAGGCCTTCCGTCGCGCATCGCGCCGATCCGGACCTCGACGACGTGCAGCGGTTGCGCCGCCGTGGCCGGATTCTGCTCCGGAGCCTGCCGCTGGCACGCCCCCAGGCTCAGCACCGCCGGCAGCAACATCCAACACACCATCCTTTTCGCGTTCATCATCCCTGCTTCCTTCCTGGACCGGAGATTGCCATTGCGATGCACGCCCGCAGGCCGCATCGTTCCTCGCGAACGCACGGCGGCGAACGGACCCGTGCGCTTCGCTTCGCGTCAGCCCTGCAACCGCCCCAGCACCGCGCGCGTCACCGGGTCGGCGACTTCGGTGGACTGGCCCTGCAGCGCCGGCAGCAACTGGCTCGCCAGCTGCTTGCCCAGTTCCACGCCGAACTGGTCGAAGGCGTTGATGCCCCAGACGACCGACTGCACGTACACGCTGTGCTCGTACATCGCGATCAGCGCGCCCAGCGCCTGCGGGGTCAGCGCGTCGAGCAGGATCAGCGTGCTCGGGCGGCCACCCGGGTAGTCGCGGGCCGGATCGTCGCTGCCCTGCCCGTTCGCCAGCGCTTCGGTCTGCGCCAGCAGGTTGGCCAGCAGCGCCTGGTGGTTGACGGTGTACGGGTCGTCGTTGCGGATGCAGCCGATGAAGTCGGCCGGCACGATGCTGGTGCCCTGGTGCAGCGCCTGGAAGAAGCTGTGCTGCACGTCGGTGCCGGCGCCGCCCCACCACACCGGCACGGTGTCGGCCTCGACCGGGCTGCCGTCCAGGCGCACGCGCTTGCCCAGGCTCTCCATCACCAGCTGCTGCAGGTAGGCCGGCAGCAGCGCCAGGCGCTGGTCGTAGGTCATCACCGCCTGCGTCGCATAGCCGAGCAGGTTGCGGTTCCACAGCGTGGTCAGGCCATGCAGCACGGCCACGTTGCGCTCCAGCGGCGCGTTCAGGGCGTGGTCGTCGAACTGCGCGGCGCCCTCCAGCAGCTGTTCGAAGGCGTCGGCGCCGATCGCCAGCGCGATCGGGAAGCCCACCGCCGACCACAGCGAATAGCGGCCACCCACCCAGTCCCACATCGGCAGCACGCGGCCGGCGGCGATGTCGAAGGCCTTGGCGGCGCGCTCGGGGTTGGCGCTGACCGCGTACAGGCGCTCGCTGCCGCCCAGCCAGTCGCGCAGGATCTGGCCGTTGAGCAGGGTTTCCTGGGTGCCGAAGGTCTTGGAGATCAGCACGCCGGCGGTACGCGCCGGGTCCAGCGTGGCCAGGGTGCGCTGCATCGCCGCGCCGTCCACGTTGGAGACGAAGTGCACGCGGAAGCGCGCGCCGGTGACCGGACGCAGCGCGTCGGCGACCAGGCGCGGGCCGAGATCGGAGCCGCCGATGCCGACGCTGACGATATCGGTGACCTCGGTCTGCGCCAGAGCGTCGATCAGCGCGCGCATGCGCTGCTGCACCTCGCGGGCGCTGGCGTGGGCCTGGCTGGCCACTGGTGCGTCGGTGAGGTTGCCGCGCAGCGCGGTGTGCAGCGCGGCGCGGCCTTCGGTGACGTTGACCGTCTCGCCACGGAACAGTCGCTGGAAGGCGCCGGCCAGGTCGTGGTCGGCCGCCAGCGCCAGCAGCGCGTCGAGCGCAGCGCGGTCGTATTTCTGCCGGGCGAAATTGAAGTACAGCGGTCCGACCTGCAACGCCAACGTCTCGGCACGGCCGGGTTCGGCCGCCAGCAGGTCGGGAAGGCGCGCCCCGCGCAGGCGCTGGGCGTGGGAATGCAGTGCGTCGAAACCGGTGGACTGTGTCATGCGGCCTGCTTTGGGATGCTGTGGTTGGTGTGGGTGATCTTGTTGGCGCCGTCCACATAGACCAGGGTCGGCTGGAAGCGCGCGGCTTCCTCTTCGCTCATGCCGGCGAAGGCGGCGATGATGATCAGGTCGCCGACCTGCACGTGGCGCGCGGCGCCGCCGTTGAGCGAGATGATGCCGCTGCCCTCGTCGGCACGGATCGCATAGGTGCTGAAGCGCGCGCCGTTGGTGACGTCCCAGATGTGCACCTGCTCGAATTCGCGGATGCCGGTCGCGTCCAGCAGCAGCCCGTCGATGGCGATCGAGCCTTCGTAGTTCAGCTCGGAATGGGTGACGGTGGCGCGGTGGATCTTGGTCTTCAACAGGCTCAGTTGCATGGCACGGGACTGCGGTCAGGAAAGACGCGCAGTTTAGCAGCCGAGGGTTAGGTGGCGGTGGTGAGGGGCGGCCTCAAACCGTCGCAGGAGCGGCTTCAGCCGCGACCGGCGATCGCGGGAAAGCCCGGTCGCGGCTGAAGCCGCTGCTACGACGACGGTGCCGCGGCCTGCCGCGCTCAGAATTCCAGGTTGTCGATCAGCCGGGTGCGGCCCAGGCGCGCGGCGATCAGCGCCACGCGCGGACCGGTGCCGTCCTGCGGCTCGCTCAGGTCGGGCGTGCGCAGCACGCTGTAGTCGACCTCGAAACCGGCCGCCTGCAGCTGCGCGGTCGCCGCCGCCTCCACCTCGGCGCGCGGGCGCCCAGCAAGGTGACCGTCGCGCATCGCCCGCAGGGTGTGGTGGATCTGCGCCGCGCGCGGCCGCTCCTCCGCCGACAGGTACTGGTTGCGCGAACTCATCGCCAGGCCGTCGGCCTCGCGCACGATGCCGCCGCCCAGGATCTCGATCGGGAACGCCAGGTCGGCGACCATCTGCCGGATCACCGCCAGCTGCTGGTAGTCCTTCTTGCCGAACGCGGCCAGGTCCGGCTGCACCTGGTTGAACAGGCGCGCGACCACGGTGCACACGCCATCGAAATGGCCGGGCCGGCAGGCGCCTTCCAGCACCTCGCTGACGCCGGGCGTGTGCATGCGCAGCGCCAGCTCCACGCCCAGCGGGTACATGCTCTCCACCGTCGGCAGCCACAGCACGTCGCAACCGGCGCCTTCCAGGCCGCTGGTGTCGGCCTCGGGCGTGCGCGGGTAGCGGGTGAAGTCCTCGTTCGGACCGAACTGGGTCGGATTGACGAAAACGCTGGAGACCACGCGATCGGCGTATTGCCGCGCCAGCATCACCAGCGAGAAATGCCCGGCATGCAGGTTGCCCATGGTCGGCACGAAGGCCACGCGCAGGCCCTGCCGCTTCCAGCCGGAAACGATGGCGCGCAGTCGCGCCAGGTCGGTGACGGTCTCGATCATTTGGCGTAGGCGTGTTCGGCGTCGGGGAAGGTGCCGTCGCGGACTGCGTCGGCGTAGGCGCGTGCGGCACCGGCGATGGAACCGCCTTCGGCCAGGAAATCCTTGACGAAGCGCGGGCGGCGGTGGCCGCTGTCCAGGCCGAGGAAGTCGTGCATCACCAGCACCTGGCCGTCGCAGTCCGGACCGGCGCCGATGCCGATGGTGGGGATGTCGATCTCGGCGGTGATGCGCGCGGCCAGCGGCGACGGCACGCATTCCAGTACCAGCAGCGCGGCGCCGGCCGCGGCGACCGCCTTGGCGTCGGCGAGCAGTTTGGCCGCGGCAGCCTCTTCGCGGCCCTGGATCTTGTAGCCGCCGAAGGTCAGCACCGACTGCGGGGTCAGGCCCAGATGCGAGCACACCGGGATGTCGCGTTCGCTGAGGAAGCGGATCACCTCAAGCTTGTGCCCGGCGCCCTCCAGCTTGACCATCTCCGCACCGGCCTGCAGCAACCGGGTCGACGCGTCCAAGGCGCGCTCGGGGGTGGCATCGGACTGGAACGGCAGGTCGGCCACCAGCAGCGCGCGCTGCAGCACCCGCGCCACCGCGGCGGTGTGGTAGACGATGTCGTCCACGCTCACCGGCAGAGTCGAATCGTGGCCCTGCACCACCATGCCCAGCGAATCGCCGATCAGGATCAGGTCCACGCCGTTGGCGTCGAAGGTCCGCGCGAAGCCGGCGTCGTAGGCGGTCAGCATCACCAGCTTCTGCTGGCGGCGCTTGGCCTCGGCCAGGGCGGGAACGGTCCAGGGCTTGCTGTCGGCGTGACTGCTCATAAGCTCATGTGCTGCGGTAATGAGCCGAGCATTATCTACCGATTGGCACGATCCCGCCGGTTTCGATGCGGTCGCGTGCGTCACGCACCGTTCCATGGCCCGGAATGACCGCGTCGGCGGCGATCTCGGCCAGCGGCAGCAGCACGAACGCACGCTGGTGCAGGAACGGGTGCGGCACCTGCAACCCCGGCAGATCGATCACCGCCTCGGCATACAGCAGCAGGTCCAGGTCCAGGGTGCGCGGGCCCCAACGCTCGCCGGGCAGGCGCTGGCGGCCGTGGCGGTGTTCCAGGTCCAGCAGCGCCTGCAGCAGGTCCGTCGCCGACAAGGTGGTGGTCACCAGCGCCGCGGCGTTGATGAAGTCCGGCTGGTCTTCGCGGCCCCAGGCCGGGCTGCGATACAGCTGCGAGGCACGCAGCAGGCGGGTCTGCGGCAGCGTGTCGAGCGCGGCCAGGGCCGCGCGCAGGGTCGCCGCGGCGTCGCCAAGGTTGCCGCCCAGGCCGATGCAGGCCTGGACCGGCGCCGGTGTCGCAGCGCTCACTCGACGGGCGTGGCGGCGTCCGGGCGGCGGCGCCGGCGCCGGCGGCGCTTGGGGGTCTCTTCGCTGTCGGCCGGCGGCGCGAACGCCAGCTCGTCGCCGGCGTAGTCCACCTCCGGATCGAAGCCGCGCGGCGGCGGCGCGTAGCCGGGCTGCTGCTGCAGTTCGCGCCAGTAGCCGATGTCGGCCGCATGCTCGTCCGACGCGGACTGGCGCACGATCAGGAAATCGAACGCAGCGCGGAAGCGCGGATGCGACAGCGTGCGCACTACCCGCTTGCGCTGGCGCGAGGTGAAGCGCGACTGCAGCAGCCAGATCTCCTGCATCGGCAGCGAGAAACGCCGCGGCAGCGCCACAGTGCTAAGCTGGTGCAGGGTCACCCGGTCGGCGGCGCGGCGTTGCGCCTCCTCCATCTGCATGCCCTGCTTCTGCAGGGTCATCAGCGCGCGGCAGTACGCCGGCCACAGCAGCAGCGCGAACAGGAACGCCGGCGACACCGGCTCGTCGTTGGCGACGCGGTTGTCGGTGTTGCGCAGGCCTTCGATCAGCATCCGCCGCAGCGCGCCGCTGCGGTTGGAGCGCAGCGCCGCCGCGCTCTCCGGGAACAGCGCGGCGAGCAGGCCGTGCCGCTCCAGGCCCTCGAAACTGGCCACGCCATGGCCGGACAGGAACAGCTTGAGCACTTCCTCGAACAGCCGCGCCGGCGCGGCCTCGGCCAGCAGCCCGGCCAGGCGCGGGATCGGCTCGGCGGTAACGGCCTCGATCTCGAAATCGAGCTTGGCCGCCAGACGTACCGCACGCAGCATGCGCACCGGGTCTTCGCGGTAGCGCTGCTCGGGATCGCCGATCAGCTTCATCAACCGCGCCTGCACATCCTCGAAGCCGCCGACGTAGTCGCGCACCGAGAAGTCCTCGATGGCGTAGTACAAGGCGTTGCAGGTGAAGTCGCGGCGCACCGCATCGTCCTCGATGCTGCCGTAGACGTTGTCGCGGACCAGGCGGCCGTTGTCCACCTCGCGGTCGCCGCTGCCGTCGTCGACGTTGGCGCGAAAGGTGGCGACCTCGATGATCTCGCGACCGTAGACCACGTGCGCCAGGCGGAAGCGGCGGCCGATCAGGCGGCAGTTGCGGAACAATTGCTTGACCTGCTCGGGGGTGGCGTCGGTGGCGACGTCGAAATCCTTGGGCTGGACCTGGACCAGCAGGTCGCGGACCGCGCCGCCGACCAGGTAGGCGCCGAAGCCGGCCTCGCGCAGCCGGTACAGCACGCGCAGGGCGTTGGGGCTGATGTCCTTGCGCGAGATGGGGTGCTGATCGCGCGGGATCGCGCGCAGGGTGAATGGCGATGGAACTGGCGGATTGATGATGGCGCTTCCGTATCGGGTTGCGGGATTGCCGAAGGGCGGCGAGACCCATATACTAGCGCGCTGCAATCGACGCGACCAAACGCTCCCTTCGTCTAGTGGTTAGGACGTGGCCCTCTCAAGGCTAAAACAGGGGTTCGAGTCCCCTAGGGAGCGCCATCCTCGCCTCGCCTGCAGCGCGACACAGCAAAAACCCAGCCTTGGCGGGGTTTTTTGCGTTTCGGCGCCGGCCACGGCCCGACGCGTCTCATTCCTGGTTGCGCGGGTGTCGATCGTCCTCGGCCAGACGGCTGCAGACGCCGGCACGCCGACCCAAGCCTACCTGGAACGCCGGGGCAGCCCGGGCGACGTGCGCGATCCGGTCGGCATCAGTGCGCACGTACCGACCACCCGCAGGCCGCGGTCAGGCCTGCGCCAAGTCAGGGGCGGCCTCCCCGGCCATGACCGCCACCGGCGCCGATGCGGTCTCCGCCACCGCATCGTGCGCATGCAGGCTCTCCAGATGCCGCACCTGTACCTGCACCTCGGCGTAGCGCGCACCCAGCGCCTGTTGCAGGCGGCGCGCGGCGTCCTCCACGTACATCAGGTTCTCGCCGTTGCGGCGCGCGAACGCCTGTTCGTCGGCACGCCGCACCGCCGCCTGCACCGGCGTGGCCAGGGCCTGCTCGGCGAGCGCGATCACGCCCTCCGCGTCGAAGCGCACCGCGCGCGCCGACACGCCGACCCGCACCGAGGCCACGCTGCGCTGGCTATGCGGGGTGGCGTGACTGCCGTGCCGGAGCAGCCAGTCCGCCACCGCCTCCCGCGATAGCGAGGCCTGTTCCGGGTGCTGCTGCACGAAGGCCTCGCTGAGCAGTTGCCGCGCCAGCGCCGCCGAACACGGGCAGGTCGAGGAATACAGCAGATCCACGCCGAGTCCGAGCCGGACCACGCCGCCACGCAGTTCGGCGTCGATCCGCAGCGGATACGCCCGCCATCCAGCCAGCCCCGGGCTGCGCAATGCCGGGCTGCGACGCAGCAGTTCCAGGCGCAGCGACACCCGCGCCGCGGTCGAGGCGCAGTCGGCATGGCTGTGCACCATCGCCCGCAGCAATTGCGACAGGCGCGACGGCGACAGCGGCTGCTGCGCGCTTTCGTCGAGGAGGCGGTACAGCCGCGACATATGAATGCCCTTGACCTGCGCAGACGGCAGATCGACGGCAAGCGCGGCCTGCGCCGGCACGGGTGTCGCAGGCGCGCCCTCGCCCATGTCCAGACTGATCGGCAGCGCGATGCCGTCCATGCCCACCCAGTTCAGGGGAGCGGCGATCTGCGAAGGTTCGTCGGCAGCGACATCGGGCAATGGCGAGGGGATCTGCAGGTTCATCGGAACGGCGGGAGCGGCAAGGGAGCGAGGGACGGCAAGCAAGGCGGAGTGACAATTGTTATAAAGTAACACAACAAGCGCACACCGATGGGACCGCCCTTCGCACACCTCAGGAATCAATGAATCCCTATGGGCTGCGCGGATCTGCTCACAAGGATTCGCCCAGACCCTCATCCGCCCCTGCGGGGCACCTTCCCCCGAAAAGGGGGCCATGGTCCCGGTGGGAGAAGGGAAAGGCCAAAGCCCCTCTCCCACCGGGAGAGGGGTTGGGGTGAGGGTACGGCGCGCGCAGCGCCTTCGCCGATCCGGCAATGCCTTCGGCCGCTCGCTGCAGACACACCGATCCAGAGATGGCACGCGCGCAGCACGCGCGTGCGCCTCAGCCTCAGCCCTGCATCTGCTCCAATTCCTTGCCCTTGGTCTCGTACACGTAGCGCAGCACGAAGAACACCGACAGGAACGCGGCGACGGTGTAGATGCCGTAGGCGCCGGCCAGGCCGATGCTGCCGAGCAGGACCGGGAAGGTCACGGTGATGGCGAAGTTGGACATCCACTGCGCCGCACCGGCCACCGCCAGGCCGGAGCCGCGGATCTGGTTGGGGAACATCTCGCCCAGCATCACCCACATCACCGGGCCCCAGGACATGTTGAAGAAGACCACGTAGACGTTGGCGGCGATCAACGCCAGCCGGCCCATGCCCGGCGACAGCGCCAGCTTGCCGGCCGCATCCAGCGAGGCGCTGGCGAAGGCGATGGTGACCAGGGCCAGCGACACCGCCATGCCGGCCGAGCCGATCCACAACAGCGGCTTGCGCCCGACCCGGTCGATCAACACCACGGTGATCAGGCAGGCACCGATGCTCAACGCACCGGACAGCACGTTGATCAACAACGCATCGCTCTCGGAGAAACCCACCGCCTGCCACAGCACCGCGCCGTAGTAGAACACCACGTTGATGCCGACCAGTTGCTGGAAGGTGGCCAGGCCGATGCCGATCCACACGATCGGGCGGATCTTGCCGGTGACCTTGCTGACCAGGTCCGACAGCCGCGGCGTGTGCTGGTCGGCCGACAGCGAGGCGGAGATTTCGGTCAGCTTGGTCTGCGCCGTGCCGGCGCCGTACAGCCGGGTCAGCACCGCCAGCGCCTGCTCGCGGCGGCCCCGCGCCACCAGGAAGCGCGGGCTCTCCGGAATCGCCAGCAACAGCAGCAGGAACGCGGTGGACGGCAGCGCCTGCATCCAGAACATCCAGCGCCAGGCCGGCTGCCCCAGCCACAGCGCCTCGGTGGACGCGCCGGCCGCCTTGGCCAGCAGATAATTGCTGAGGAAGGCGCAGAACAGCCCGCCGATGATGGCGATCTGCTGCACCGTGGCCAGGCGCCCGCGGTAGCGCGCCGAGGCGACCTCGGCGATGTAGGCCGGCGACATCACGCTGGCCGCACCCACCGCGAACCCGCCCATCATCCGCGCCAGCACGAACACCGCCGAGTTGTGCGCCGCGCCGGCGCCCAGCGCCGACAGCAGGAACAGCGCCGCCGAGACGATCAGCACGGTGCGCCGGCCCCAGCGATCGGCCAGCGAGCCGGCCAGGAACGCGCCGATCGCGCAGCCCAGCAGCATCGAGGCGACCTCGAAGCCAGTGCCGGCGGAACTGGACTGGAAGGTCTGCTTGAGGCCATCGACGGTACCGTTGATGACGCCGCTGTCGAAACCGAACAGGAAGCCGCCGATGGTGGCGACGCAGCTGATCAGGATGATGAGGCGGGTGTTCTCGCCGGCGTCGGCGTGGCGATCGATCGGAACACTGGACATGGGTTCACCTGGTGGCGTGCAAGAGGGAGACGGCCGGCGCGCGGGAAGGAGCATGCGCGGCGGCGGCACCGGGCCGCCGCCGCACACCGGTTCAGCGCAGCAGGTACTGGTTGATCAGGTTCTCGTAGGCTTCCTGGCGGCCGCTGCGCTGGGTCGGCTCGCCGGCCTGCGCGGCATGCGTGGCGAGGTCGGCCAGCGTGCTCTTGCCGGCGGCGAAGGCCGCGCCGGCACCGCTGTCGAAACTGGCGTAGCGCTCGCGGCGCCACTGCTCCAGCGGCGAGGTCGTGAGCAACGCGTGCGCGACTTCGAGACCGCGCGCGAACGCGTCCATGCCGCCGATGTGGGCGATGAACAGGTCCTGCGGATCGGACGACTCGCGGCGCACCTTGGCGTCGAAGTTGAGCCCGCCCGGGGCCAGCCCGCCCTGCCGCAGCACCACCAGCATCGCGCCCACGGTGTCGTAGAGATCGATCGGGAACTGGTCGGTGTCCCAGCCGTTCTGCGGATTGCCGCGGTTGGCGTCGATGCTGCCGAGCAGGCCGGCATCGCTGGCCACCTGCAGGTCGTGTTCGAAGCTGTGCCCGGACAGGGTGGCGTGGTTGGCCTCGATGTTGAGCTTGAAATCCTTGTCCAGCCCATGCTGGCGCAGGAAGCCGACCACGGTGGCGCTGTCGAAGTCGTACTGGTGCTTCATCGGCTCCATCGGCTTGGGCTCGATCAGGAAATTGCCCTTGAAGCCGATGCTGCGCCCGTAGTCGCGGGCCAGGGTCAGGAATCGCGCCAGGTGCTCCTGCTCGCGTCGCATCTGCGTGTTGTGCAGGCAGGCGTAGCCTTCGCGGCCGCCCCAGAACACGTAGTTCTCGCCGCCCAGTTCCACCGTCGCCTCCAGCGCGGCCTTGACCTGCACCGCCGCGCGCGCGACCACGTCGAAGTCAGGGTTGGTCGCCGCACCGTTCATGTAGCGCGGATGCGAGAACAGGTTGGCGGTGCCCCACAGCAGCTTGACCCCGGTGTCGGCCTGGCGCTGCCTGGCGATGCCGACCATGTGCTTGAGGTTCTTTTCGTACTGGCCGACGTCCTCGGCGTCCGGCGCCAGGTCCACGTCGTGGAAGCAGTAGTACGGCACGCCGAGCTTGGTGAAGAACTCGAACGCCGCATCGGCCTTGGCCTCTGCGCGGCCCAGCGCATCGCTGCCGGCGTCCCAGGGATAGGCGCGGGTGCCGGGGCCGAACGGATCGGCGCCGTTGCCGCAGAAGCTGTGCCAGTAGGCCACGGCGAAGCGCAGGTGCTCGGCCATGGTCTTGTCGCCGATGCGCTTGCCGGCGTCGTAGACCTTGAACGCCAGCGGATTGTCCGAGGCCTTGCCCTCGAACGGAATGCGACCGATGCCCGGGAAGTATTCCTTGGCGCCGGTGTAGACGGAAGTGCTCATCACGAAGTCCTGGTGCGTTGCGGGGGAAAGGGAATCACGCGGCGTACAGCGGGCCGATGGCCTGCAGATGCCGCTGGAAGCTCTGGTAGTGCGCCTGGTACTGCGCGCCGCGCTGCGCATCCGGCTGCGCCGAGCGCGTCGCGTCGTCCTGCTGGTGCTGCAGCACCACCTCGGCCAAGCTGGCGCGGTCGCCCTGCGCCCAGCCGTCGGCCCACAGCGCCTGCAGCGCGGCGCCGAATGCCGCGCCCTCGGCCTGCGCCGGCACGTGCACCGGCAAGCCGAACAGATCGGCGATGAGCTGGCGCCAGCCGGCGCTGTTGCTGCCGCCGCCGGTCAAGGAGATCGCATCGAATTGCAGTCCGGCATCGACGAAGGCATCGAAGCCGTTGCGCAGGCTGTAGCTGGCGCCCTCCATCGCCGCGCGATAGAAATGCGCCGGCGTGGTGTTGTGCAGGTCCATGCCGGTCAGGCAGCCGCGCGCGGCCGGCAGGTTCGGGGTGCGTTCGCCGTTGAAGAACGGCAGCAGCACCAATCCGTCCGCACCGGGCGCGGTGGCGGCGAGCAAGGCCTCGCCCTGCCCGGTCTTGATGCCGAACAGACGCGCGATGGTCTCGGTGGCCACCGTGCAGTTCATGGTGCAGATCAGCGGCAGCCAACCGCCGCTGGAAGAGCAGAACGCGGCCCAGCGTGCGTCCGGGTCGACCACCGGGCGCTCGGCGTAGGCGAACAGCGTGCCGGAGGTGCCCAGGCTCATGCTCAGGCGGCCCGGCACCACGTTGCCGGTGCCGATCGCCGCCATCATGTTGTCGCCGCCGCCGGTGGCCACGCGCACCTCGCGCGGCAGGCCCAGCGTCTGCGCCGCGGCGGCGGAGAGAAGGAAACTGGTCTCGGTCGGCACCAGCGGCGGCAGCGCCGCGGCCAGGTCGCGCTGCGGATCGATCGCCTGTAGCAGCGGCGCCGACCATTGCCGGGTGCGCACGTCCAGCCAGCCGCTGCCGGAGGCGTCGCCGACCTCGGCGTAGCGCTCGCCCGTCAGCCAGAAGTTGACGTAGTCGTGCGGCAGCAGCACCGTCGTCATCGCCGCGTAGGCATCGGGACGATACTTGCGCGTCCACGGCAGCTTGGAGGCGGTGTAGCCGGCCAGGATCGGGTTGCCGGCCAATTCCACGCAGCGCTGCGCGCCGCCGACCGCGTCCATGATCTCCTCGCACTCGCGCTGGGTGCTGGTGTCGCACCACAGCTTCACCGGCGCGGTGACCTGACCCTGCGCATCCAGCGGCACGAAACCGTGCTGCTGCCCGGACACCGCGATGGCCCGCACCTGCGACCGCTGTTCGGCGCTGAGTGCGGCGAAGCAGGCGACGATGCCGTCGATCCACCACTGCGCCTGCTGCTCGCGGGTGCCGTCGTCGCGGCTGATCAGCTCCAGCGCGTGGCCGTGGGTGGCCACCACCTGCCGACTGTCGGCATCGTAGGCGAGCAGCTTGACGCTCTGCGTGCCCACGTCCAGGCCGATGTACAGACTCATTGCCCTACCCGCCACATCGTGCACACACCCAGTTCCATCATCGCTCCAGAAGAAAGGCCGGCGTGCGGGGACCGCCCGCCGTGACGCCGAGTGTAGTGCGCACCGCACGCATCACGCAGCGGCGCATGATGACGTTACGCGTCGCGCTCTGCCAGGGCGGCCCGAGCGATGGCGTGCGCACGCAATGGATCCTGCCGCCCTGCAGCCAATTCATGGTCAACGCATGCAGAAGCGGGACACGGATCGAGCCAACGCATGTCATTACGGGTAGTGATGGCCCGTCGCATGCGCGACACGATGGCGACTGGCGCGGTCTCGCCTCTGCGCAGGAGGTGTCTACACACGGCACCATCTTGATGCGCTGCATCAAACCTGCGCGCAAGGCGGGAGCATGTTGCAGCGGAGCGCGTTCGATGCATCCCTGCTCCCCGTGGACCATGGTCCTCTTCGGGGGAAGTACCCCAGGGAGCGGATGAAGCGCTGCGCTCCGTACCCTCACCCCAACCCCTCTCCCGAGGGGAGAGGGCTCAAGCGCGCCGCGGCCGCTTCTTTGCGGACGTCACGATCGTGCCCGCGCCAGCGAACATGCTTCCCTTCTCCCATTGGGACCATGGCCCCCTTTTCGGGGGAAGATGCCCCGAAGGGGCGGATGAGGGTACGGGCGTAGCGCGCATGTTTCGCTGCATCGCGACCGAACAAGCACGCCATGACCGCCAGCACGCGGCAACTGACATTGGCGACATCTCGCGCCAGGCTCATCCGGCCCGCGCCGCGACGGCATGGCCGGTCCCCTTGCGCGGCACCTCCAGGGATTGGCCGCGGTACTCGACGCTGGCGTCGGCCGCGGGTTCGAGCACGCCGGCATCGTCGCGCGGGCCATCGACGAAGCGCACATGGATGCTGCGCCGGTCCTGCATGCCCGGCCAGCGCCCCTCGCGCGCGCCGATGCGCAACACGCCGCTGGCCTGGTCCCACTGCAACGGGATGCGGCTGAACTCGCCCTGCTCGTAGCCGTAGCCGGTGCCGTCGTCCTCGTACAGCGAGAAACGGCCGTCGGCGCCGGTATAGACCACCACGGTCAGCGGCGCATCCGGGATCTGGTCGACGTACTGCTGCACGCGGGTCATCGGCACGATGGCGCCGGCGCGCACGAACAGCGGTATGCGCTGCAGCGGCGCGGCGGCGTCGATGGTCTGGCCGCCGGCATGGCGCGCGCCACTGTTGAAGTCGATCCAGTCGGTGCCCGCCGGCAGGTAGACCTTGCGCGAGGTCGCACCGAAGCGGGTCACCGGCGCGACCAGGAACGCCGGGCCGAACAGGTACTCGTCGTCGATGTCGGCGACCTTGGGGTCGTGCGGGAAGTCCATAGGCAGGCCGCGCATCATCACTCCGTCGTGGTGATAGGTGTCGCCGGCGAGCGTGTAGATGTAGGGCAGCAGCGCGTAGCGCAGGCGGCTGTAATAGGCCATGCTGGTGTAGTACGGCGTGCCTTCCGGCGCGATGTTCCAGATCTCGCGGTACGGGAACTGGCCATGCGAGCGGAACAGCGGCACGAAGGCGCCGAACTGGAACCAGCGCGTGTTGAGTTCGCGCCACTCGGGCAGGTGCGCCGGGTCCTGGCTTTCGTAGCGTTTCTCCACGGCGAAGCCGCCGATGTCGAAGGTCCAGTTCGGCAGGCCCGACATCGACAGGTTGACGCCGGCGGAGATCTGCTCGCGCATGTCCTCCCAGCGCGAGGCGATGTCGCCGCTCCACACCGCCACGGCGTTGCGCTGGATGCCGGCGTAGCCCTTGCGCGAGAGGATGAACACGCGCTTGCCGTCGGCGGCACGGTCGCCGGCATAGACGCCATGGGTGTGCGGCAGCGGATAGGCATTGAAGAACTCGGTGGACGGCCCCAGCGCGGTCGGGGTGGTGCGCGCCTTGCGCTCGGCGATGTCCAGGTTGGAATGCACGTCGGGCTCGTCGGCATCCAGCCACCAGGCATCGATGCCCTTGCGGTTGAGCGTCTCGTCGATCTGCCGCCAGTAGATCGCCTGCGCGTCGGCCGCATACGGATCGTAGAAGGCGTTGGTGTAGCCCTTGCCGATCCAGTCCAGTTCGCCCACCTCGACGTTGCGCCGGTAGATGTGCCCGGCCGCGTCCAGTTCCTTGTAGTGGGCGGTGCTCGGATAGAACTTCGGCCAGACCGAGATCATCAGTTGCGCGTGGCTGGCGTGCACCGCCTTGACCATGCCGTCAGGATCGGGAAAGCGCGCGCGGTCGAAGGCGTGCGAGCCCCAGGCGTTCTCCGGCCAGTACGACCAGTCGAGCACGATGTTGTCGATCGGCAACTGCCGCCGGCGGTACTCGGCCAGCGCGCCGAGCAGTTCGTCCTGGGTCTTGTAGCGCTCGCGGCTCTGCCAGAAGCCGTAGGCCCACTTCGGCAGCAACACGGCCTTGCCGGTCAGCGTGCGGTAGCCGGCGATGACCTGGTCGGCGTTGTCGCCGGCGACGACGTAGTAGTCGATCATCTGCCCCGCTTCGGACCACAGCGACAGGTCGCCGGCTTCGGCCGCCGGCAGCGGGTCGCGATGCAGCAGCGCGATGTAGCTGGGATCGATCAGGTCCCATTCGACCTTGAGGGTATGCCGCTGGCCGGGTTGCAGCTGCAGCGCGAACTCGTGGTGCCAGGGGTTCCAGTTCTGCCGCCAACGGTCGACCAGCAGCTTGCCGTCGACCCACAGCCTGGCGTATTCGCTGGCGTAGAGCGAGAAGGTATGCGTGCCGCCGCGTTCGGCCTCGATCTGGCCTTCCCAGCGCACCTGCATGCGGCGCTTGTCGCCGGGCTTGGCCGCGGCGGGGAATTTCGCCAGGTCCTTGATGTATTGATAGTCGATGTCGGCTTCGCGACGCTCCAGCACCGGCTTGCCGTCGATCGCGTAATGCGCGGTCAGCGCACCGGGCTTGCCGTGCGCGTCGTACAGGCGCAGCGTCGCCGGCAGCGGCTGCAGCCCGCGCGGATCGCCGAAGCGGGTGATCGCGTTGTTGTCCCAGAGGATCCCGTAGTTGCGGCTGGACACGAGGTACGGCACCGCCATGTCGAGATTGCTCTGCAGCAGTTCGATGTCGTGGCCCTTCTGGTTCATCCAGCCCTGCTGGTGCTGGCCGAACCCGTAGAAGGCCTCGTCGGGCGGCGAGACGAAGCGCTGGCGCACGCTCAGGTAGTGGCGGCCCTCGACCTGCAACGGCGCGAAGCTGCGCCCGCCCGCCACTTCCGCCAGCAGCGGCGTGCCCTGCGCATCGCTGAAGCCGACATGGCCGTCGACGGTGGAGACCTGCGCGGTCATCCGCGCGGTCTTGAGCTGCACCGTGTCGCCGTGTTGCTCCAGCGTAAAGCCGGTGTCGCCCTGCACCGGCACCCGCATCAGGCTGGGTGTGCGCTGGAATGCGCCGGTCGGATCGGCACTGACCCGGACGATGCCGCGGTCGATCACCTGCAGGCGTACCGGCGCGGCGCCCTTGCCGCTGGGATGCACGGTGACGCCATCGGCATCGCGGGTCACCTGCTGCGCGGCGGCGGACGCGGCGACCGCGAGCAACGCCAGCGCCAACAGGCGTGGCAACGAAGGCGGCAGGCAACGGTTGGCGTGGTGCATGGTCACTCCCTTGGAAAGTCACGCGGCATGGCGCGTCTGGCGCCGCCGCATGGTCAATACGTCGCCAGGGTGACGCGCAGCAATTGCGGCACGTCGGAAAAGTTGAGTCCGTAATCGGTCTGGTCGCCGTTCCAGTTGCGCCGGAAGCGCCATTGCTCGCCCTCGTACTCACCCTCCTCCACCCGGTCGTAGAGCATGTTGGCGGTCGCGGCGCTGGCCGGATGCAGGGTCACGCGCGCATGCTGGGCTGTGATGAGGAAGGTGTCCGGGCCGAGTTCGGCGATCAGCGCCGCGCCGATCGGCGCGGGATTGCCGGGCGGCTCGCCCTGGAACCAGAACTGCGGCACGCCGTAGGTGACGGTGGCGCTCCAGCGCGCGTTGAGCGGCAGTTCCTGCACCGCCTGGCCCGGCGCCTCGGCGGTGCCGTGCAGCTTGCCGGCGGCCGCGGCGCGGGCGAACGCGCGCATGCCCATGCCTACCGCGCGGTAGCCCAGCGCGAACGGCGCCAGTGCCTGTGCGTCCACGCGCTTGGCGCCGAGCGGATCGTTGGAGTAGCCGCTGTAGTCGACGCCGAAGGTGGACCAGCCGATGCCGTCGTGGCCCAGCGCCGGATACAGGTAGCGCGCGTACTCGGGGCGGTTGCCGGTCTCGGCGACGAACAGCGCGTTGTCGGGGCGTGCGTAGCGCTGCAGCACCGTGGTGTACAGCGGGTACTCGGGCATGTAGATATCCGGCGCAAGCAGGTCGATGTGCGGCGCTGCCGCCTTCCACACGTCGAGCACGTTGTCGGTGGGGCCGCCGCTGGCGTACTGCCCGGGCTGGCCCGGATTGAACGGGCCGCGCAACGCCGCATTGACGTAGATCGGCAAGGGATACGCGGCCTTGCCGGCCTCGGCGATACGGTCGATGAAGTGCGCGATGTGCCAGGCGTGGAAGATCTCGTCGGCCTCGGCGCCGAACACCTGCGCCCAGCTGCCAGGTGACTTGCCGAGCCGCTGCAGCAATGCCTGCGGCACCGGGCCGTCGAACACGCGCTGCGCCATCGGCGAGAAATCGCGCGCACTGCCGTAGGTGCCCGGCTCGTTCTCGGCCTGCACCATGATCACCGTGCGCTGCGGATCGGCCTGGCGCAGATGCCGCATGAAGGCAACGAAGGCGGTGCGGTCGGCCTCCAGCGTGGTCGGCGCCAGCGGCGACAGCGAACCCAGGCGCCGTCCATCGCGCGCGACCACGCGCGGAAAGCGCGCATCGTCGGTCTTGACCCAATGCGGCGCGTAGTTGGGGCCGTTGTTCTTCCAGGTGCCGAACCACAGCAGCACCAACCGCACCCGCTGCGTGCGCGCCTGCGCCAGCAGGGTATCGACGAAGGAGAAATCGAACCGTCCCTCTTCCGGCTCCACCTGCTCCCAGGCGATCGGCACCTGCACCGTGTTCGGCCCCAGCGCGCGGATCGCGGGCCAGACCTGCGCCAGCGCCGCCGGATAGTTGCTGGAGTTGTTGACCTGCGCGCCGAGGATCAGGAACGGTGCGCCATCGACCAACAGCGTGTGGCGGCCGTCGGTGCTGACTAGGCGCGGGATCGGTGCCTGGGCCGGCGCCGATGGCGCGGCAGCAGGCGTGTGCGCATCAGCCGAAGGCGCGTCCGGCGCGGCCCGGCAGGCGCCCAGCAGCAGCGACAGCAGGACCGGCAGCCGCCATGCGGTGCGCAACGCGCGCGACGGCGATCCAATTCTTCGCATGCGGCCGATGCCCTGCCTCACCAGTCGTCGCTGCGGAACGGACCCACCGGCAACTGCTCGCGGTTGACCAGGTTGGCGTCCTCGGGGTTTTCGCTCCAGGCGTAGCGCACTGCCTGCGGCTGCGGCACCGCGTCGCTACGGACCACCACCTGGTCGCCCTCGATCCGCGCCTGCGCTGGATGGAAGCGGCGATCGGCGCCGGCCAGGGCGAAGCCACGCAGCACAGTGCCGCCGCTACGCACCGCCAGGGTGCTGCCCATCAAGTCGAACATCACCCGCGCCTGGCCATCGGCGAACGTGGCGCGCGCGAACACCGGCGCGCTGTAGACCAGGGTTTCGCCGTAGGCAACATGGCGTGCGACCAGCGCCAGGCGATGCCCCACGTCCTGCTTGTTGGGTGGATGGATGTTGTCCGGCGTGCCGATGTCGATGGTCACCGCCTGCCCGGTGGCCGGCAACGCCAGTGTCCTGGTCTGCGATTCACGCAGTTGCGCCCATGGGCTCAGGTCGCCCTGGTCGTTGCCGGCCTTCCAGTTGGCCAGTTGTACCCACAGGAACGGCAGCTGCGGCTGTCCGCGCTCCTGCCGCCAGCGCCCGATCAGCGACGCGAACTGCTCGCGGTAGCGCAGCGCGCCATACGGGTAGGCGTTGCTCTCGCCCTGGTACCAGATCACACCCTTGACCGGGAACGGCTGCAGGGGATGGATCATCGCGTTGTACAGCAGCGTCGGCACCTGGTTCTTGTCGTCGTTGGCGGCCAGCGTGACCTTGGCCGGGCGGAACCGCCAGTCGCCGGCCAGCGAGCGCGGCTGGCCGCCGTCGGGCTGCACGAAGAACGCCGCCGCATCGCCGGGAATGCCGCCGAAGCCGCCGGTATCCAGGACGCGGATCGCGATGTGGTTGACGCCGGCGCGCAGCGCTGCCGGCGGCACGCGGTAGCGGCGCGGCTCGGTGTAGCGCCCTTCGGTATGGCCGACCTCCACGCCATTGACGTAGGTGGTGTCGGCATCGTCCGCCGGGCCGATGCCCACGACGGCGCCGGCCTTGGCTTCAGCTGCACTGAGGGTGAAAGTGCTGCGATACCAGGCGACGCCGTCCATGCCGACGTAGCCATGCTGTTCCCACAGCCCCGGCAGCGGCTGGCGGTCCCAGTCGCGGTCGTCCAGATCGGCAGCGGCCCAGCCGGCATCCGCATCCGCGGTGGTCGGCTGTGGCCAGCGCGCCAGGCGCCGCCGGGTCTCGCCGAGGTCCTGTGCGTCCTTGGCCTGCATCTGCGCGATGCGCGTGCGCACCTGCGCCGCGTCCACGCCCGGCGAGGCGGCGTCCATCCAGGCCTCGATCGCACTGCCGCCCCAGGTGCTGTCGATGATGCCGATCGGCACGCCGGTGTGGTGGCGCAGGTCGCGCGCGAAGAAATACGCCACCGCCGAGAACGCGCCGGCGGTGGCCGGCGTCGCCGCGGCCCAACTGCCGCCGGGCAGCCGCGGCTGCGGCTGCGCCGACCAGGCCTTGGGCACCTTGAAGTTGCGCAGTTGCGGATCCGTCGCCGCCGCCACTTCGCGCGCGCCGTCGCGCGCCTGCGCCAGCGGCCACTCCATGTTGGACTGGCCGCTGGCCAGCCACACGTCGCCGATCAGCACATCGCCGATGCGCCGCTGGCTGCCGTCGCCCTGCACCTCCAGCACGTACGGGCCACCGGCCGCATGCGCCGGCAACTGCAGTCGCCAGCGGCCATCGCGGCCCGCGACCGCACTGGCGCTGGCACCGTCCAGGCGCGCCTGGATGCGTGCGCCAGGCGTGGCCCAACCCCAGACCGGAATCGGTGCATCGCGCTGCAGGACGGCGCCGTCGGCGAACAGCAACGGCAGTTGCAGTTCCGCCGCGGCCGGCCATGACGCGAACGCCAGCGCCAGCAGCGCCAGGCGAACGGTGGGATGCAGCGGTCTTGTCATGAAGCGGTTCCTGCGTCGGGAGGAAAAGCCGGCCGCGGCCACCTGCCTCGCCGCAGGCGGACCGCGTGCCGGAGACGGCTGCGCGCCTACCAGTTGGCGCGCAGCACCAGCGAGTAGCGACGATCGTTGACGAACCAGCTGCGCGTGTACAGATGCCGGTCGACCTCGCCATCGCTGTAGGAGGTCGGCCCCATCAGCACCTTGGTCTCCGCGTTGGTGATGTTGTTGGCCTGGATGCCCAGTTGCAGGTGCGGCGTGAACCGATAGAACACCGAACCGTCGAGCTGGCCGTAGTCGTCCGACCAGGTCGGCAGCTTGGTCGACACGTCGCTGGCGGTCAGCAGGTAGCGCGAGCGCCAGTTGTAGGCCAGGCGCACCGACAGCGGACCCTTCTCGTAGATGCCGGCGAGGTTGTAGCTGCGCCGCGACAGGCCTTCCAGCGGCAGCGCCACGCCGGTCACGGTGGTCTTGGTGTAGGGATCGGTGGCCGTGTTCACGCCACCGCTGCTGTCGACGAAGGTGAAGTTGGCATTGACGCCGAAGCCGCTCATCCAGCCCGGCAGCGAATCGAAGAACTGGGTGTAACCGTACTCGAAGCCGCGGATGCGGCCCTTGTCCATGTTGTACGGACGCGTCACCAGGAAGTCCTGGCCGCCATAGTTCTCGGTGACGGTCTGGTTGGAGAAGTAGTCCTTGACGCTCTTGTAGAACAGCGTCAGGTACATCATGTCGCTGCTGTCGAAGTACCACTCCAGCGCGGCGTCGTACTGGTCGGCCTTCATCGGCTTGAGGTTGGGGTTGCCGGCGGAGCCGGTCCAGTCCTTCAGCGAGCCGTCGTCGTTGACGGTGGCGGTGAGCAGCAGATACGGCTGCAACTGGGTGTAGTCCGGCCGCGCCATCGCCTTGGACGCGGCCAGGCGCAGTTGCAGCGCATCGGAGAACTTGAAGCGCAGGTTCAGGCTCGGCAGCACGTCGGTGTAGCTGCCGCGCGCGTCGTTCGGGAAGTACTGTCCGTAGTACTGGGCCTTGAGCGCGTCCGAGGCCGAGGTGGCGGACAGGTCCGGATACTGGCCGTAGCCCGAGGCCTCGGTCCTGGTCTGCACCACGCGCACGCCGATGTTGCCGTCCACCGGCACGCCCAGGGCGGTGTCGTTGCCGAAGTACATCACCATGTACGCAGCCTGGGTGCGCTCGAACTGGCGGTTGGTGTCCTGCAACTGGTACTGGTCCGGTGACCAGCCATAGCCGCGCAGCGCGACGATCTGCTCGATCAGCGCCGAGGTGCCGGCGTAATCCTTGACCGCGCTGTTGCGCGGGAAGTACAGGTTGTTGGGCACGCGCACATTGCCGCGCAGCAGGTTCGAAAAGGAATACAGCGACGAGGACGCGGTCATGTAGCTGGCCAGGTCGGCCAGGCCGGTGGCGGTGCCGGGGATGGTCGCCCAGTTGTCGCTGATCACGCCCCAGTTGTAGCCGGAATTCTTGTTGGTCTGGGTGCGGTCGGTGGCGCGGATGCCGGCACGGAAGGTGCGCAGCCACGGGTTGTCGTCGTAGCTGTACTCCAGGTCGAAGCGTGTGGCCAGTTCGCGGCCGCGGTTCTTGGCCAGGTGATCCATCGCCGCGCTCCAGAAGTAGTTGGAGGGGTCGGCGGTGTAGCTCGGGTCGGCCAGCGTCACCGCAGGGTACTTGCCGCTGAGGTCGAAGGTCAGGCCCGGCAGATAGATCGAGCTGAACAGGGTGAAGTCCAGGGTATCGCTCTGCGACTGCACCAGTTGCATATCGCCGCGCACGGTCAGCCGGTCGGTCAGGCGATGAGTGAAGCCGCCGGACAGATCGGAGGTGGTGGTGCTCTGCCGGGCATAGCGGTTGTCGGTGTAGAAGCGCACGCCGTTGTTGCCGGTGACGTTGCCGCGCCAGGAACTGGACACCGGCGAGCCGCTGACGAAACGGCCTGCGTCGTCGTAGGTGAAGGTGGTGCCGGGCGCCGGCGCGATCGCGTTGGTGTCGTCGTTGAAGAACGCCGCACGCTCCTGCCAGTTCATGTCGTAGGAGGAGCGCAGGTATTGCACGTAGAGGTCGGTGGCGTCGCTGGGCCGCCACTGGAACGCGGCCGCCACGCCCTTGCGCTTGCGTTCGAACTCCAGCTGGCGCCAGTTGACGCCCCCGGGCACGTAGACCTTGTCGAAGCTGGTGCCGGCCAGCAGCGCGGGATCGGTGCGGCGCACGAACGGTTCCACCTGGATGCCGTCGCTGCGCGTGGCCAGTTCCGAATGCGCCACATCGAGCATGAAGCCCATCTCGCCCAGGCCGGTGTTCCAGCGATCGCTGAACAGGAACGAGCCCGACGGCTTGTAGGTCTTGCTCAGGTCGCCGTAGTTGACGTCGGCGGTGAAGCCCACCACACGGCCGGGCTGGTCGAACGGCATGCGCGTGCGCAGGTTGACCGTGCCGCCGAGGCCGCCTTCGATGATCTCCGCCGAGGGATTCTTGTATACGTCCACGCCCGCCATCAGTTCGGCCGGCACGTCCTCGAAGCTGAGCCCGCGTCCGCTGGCGGCGCTGAAGCTGTCGCGGCCGTTGAGTTCGCCGCGCACCTGGGTCATGCCGCGGATCATCACCCCGCTGCCTTCGGCCGAGAAGTGGTCCGGGTCGTTGCGCGCCATGAAGTGATCGATGGTCACGCCGCTGACTCGCTGCAGCGTCTCGGTGACGCTGCGGTCCGGCAGCGCGCCGATGTCCTCGGCGCTGACCGCGTCGACGATCTGCTCGGCGTCGTGCTTGATCGACTGCGACTTGATCAGGCTCGCACGCACGCCCTTGACCTCGACCGCGTCGAGCTGGGTCACCGGGTCGCCCTTCTTGCGCGCGGCAGGCGGTGCGCTCGCAGACTCCGCCTCCTGCGCCAGTGCCTGTGCGCTGAGCAGCAGGCCGATGCTCAGCGCGATGAGCGAATGCGGCAAAACACGGGGACGACGTGACGCTGCGGTCGGCAGAGCCGGACCACAAGAATGCTGCGATGCCATGCTGTTTCCCTCCCAGGAGACATGCACACAGACACGGGCGACGGTCGCACCAGGGCGCCGTCCTGCGAGTTGTGACGGCGTCGGTCTCAGCCGCTGCCGTATCGGATGGCGCCGCTGCGCAGAGTGGCAGGCCGGTCGCTACCGCGATCGGCCGAGACTAGGAATGCACTTGGCGTGAAACAAATGAAAAATTCCCGTCAAGCTATGTGATTCCCGACTAGCGGGATGCGTACCACGGCATGTCTACGAAATCGTCCATCTACGACACGGCAGCGCCTGCGACGGCATTCAAGCGCTCGCCGCGCGCTCGGGATACAGCCGCTTGGCCGCATTGCGCAACGCCAGCAACACGCGTTCGGCGCCCGGCGGCAACAGATAATCGCGGCGGCGCACGATACCGAACGATTCCATGCGCACGCCCAGCGTGATCGGCAACACCGTCAGCAGCTTGGCCTGCACGTACGGCGCCACCGCCTCGGCCGGCAGCGCGGCCAGCAGGTCGCTGCCGCGCAGCAGGCTGGTCATCACCGGCAGCGACGAGGTCTCGATGACGTTCTGCGGCGCCGGCACCGCATGCTCCAGGAACATCGCGTCCAGGCGCGCGCGCAGCACGCTGTCGGCCGGCGGCAGCACCCAGCCGTAGCGGGCCAGGTCGGCATGGCGCAGGTCGGCGCGGGTGGACAGCGGGTGGCCGGCGCGCGCGATCACCGAGTGCGGCTCGTCGGCCAATGGCTCGAACTCCAGCGCCTCGGCGCCGTAGGGGCCGAGGATGCGGCCGATCACGATGTCGAGCTGACCATCGAGCAGCTTGGCCACCAGCGGCCGGCTGTAGTCCATCTCCACCCGCACCAGGATGCCGGGGAACTCGCGCTTGACCTCGGCGATGGCCTGCGGCACCAGGTTGGTGCCCGGGTTGACCACGGTGCCGATCGAGACCTGGCCCATGCGCCCTTCGCACAGTGCGGCGATCTCTTCCTGGGCACGGCCGATCTCCGACATCGCCGCACGCGCGCGGCGGATCAGCACCTGCCCGTACCAGGTCGGCTCGACCCCGCGCGCGTGGCGCTCGAACAGCTTCACCCCCAGCAGGTCCTCCATTTCCGCCAGCAGCTTGGACGCCGCCGGCTGGGTCATGCTGGCCGCCTCGGCCGCGCGCAGCACCGAACGGTGCTCGTGCAACTGCAGCAGCAACAACAGATGCCGGGTCTTCAGGCGCGCGGCGTTGAACCAGGGGTTGGCGGAAGCATTCATCGTGGGCAGGCGTCCTGGGGGAGCGGAGCCGCGTATTCGGCGGCGGAATAGAATATGCCTAAAATTTCATTTGCAGAGCATAGCTCACGCGCGCAGGCTACGGCCCATCGCGCCCCCGCTGGCGTCGCCGTCGTCGGGCACCGGCCCGCCGGCTGCGGAGGCCGTCGGGTGGGGCCAGCGCGCCGACGCATGGCGCGGACTGCAGCGGCCCCGCCGTCCGGTCCCGCCGCTGCGCCGCGCTGGCCGGGCGCCTCCGTCACCGTCATTTCCGCCAGGTATTCCGATGTCCGCCGCTTCCCCGTTCCGACTCCCGCTGATCGCAATCCTGCGCGGTCTCACCCCCGAGGACGCGCTGGCGCACGTCGGGGCGCTGGCCGATGCCGGCTACGACGCGATCGAGATCCCGCTCAACTCGCCGCGCTGGGCCGATAGCATCGGCCCGGCCGCGCAGGCGTTCGGGCAGCGCTGCTGGATCGGCGGCGGCACCGTGCTGCAGATCGGCGACGTCGACGCCCTGGCCGATCTGGGCGCACGCTTCATCGTCACCCCCAACACGCGCCCGCCGGTGATCCGCCACGCGGTGGCGCGCGGCCTGCAGGTGGTGGCCGGCTTCGCCACCGCCACCGAAGCGTTCGACGCGCTGGATGCCGGCGCGCAGATGCTCAAGCTGTTCCCCGCCGCCACCTACGGCCCCGGCCACGTGCGCGCCCTGCGCGCGGTGCTGCCGGCGCAGGTGCCGCTGTTCGTGGTCGGCGGCGTCAACACCGAGACCCTGCACGACTACCTCGGCGCGGGCGCGATCGGCGCCGGCATCGGCGGCGAGCTGTACCGCCCCGGCCAGTCGCTGACACAGACCCAGGCGCACGCCGCCGCCTTCCGCCACGCCTATCTGGACCGCGCATGAAGATCGTCCGCCTCACCACCTACCACGCCGCGCCGCGCTGGCTGTTCCTGAAGATCGAGACCGACGAGGGCATCACCGGCTGGGGCGAGCCGGTCATCGAAGGCCGCGCGCGCAGCGTCGAGGCCGCGGTGCGCGAACTCGGCGACAGCCTGATCGGCAAGGACCCGGCACGGATCAACGACATCTGGCAGATGCTCTACCGCGGCGGCTTCTACCGCGGCGGCCCGATCCTGATGAGCGCCATCGCCGGCATCGACCAGGCGCTGTGGGACATCAAGGGCAAGGCGCTGGGCGTGCCGGTGTACGAACTGCTCGGCGGGCGCGTGCGCGACCGCATGAAGACCTACCGCTGGGTCGGCGGCGACCGCCCGGCGGCGACCATCGCGCAGATCCAGGGCTACCGCGACCTCGGCTTCGACACCTTCAAGTTCAACGGCACCGAGGAAATGAAGCTGATCGACGGCCCACGCGCGGTGGATGCGGCGGTAGCCAAGGTGGCGCAGATCCGCGAGGCGTTCGGCACCGCCATCGACTTCGGCATCGACTTCCACGGCCGTGTCGCCGCGCCGATGGCGCGCGTGCTGCTGCGCGAACTGGAGCCGTTCAAGCCGCTGTTCGTCGAGGAACCGGTGCTGCCCGAGCAGGCCGAGTACTACCCGCGGCTGGCCGCATCCACGCCGATCCCGCTGGCGGCCGGCGAGCGCATGTTCTCGCGCTTCGACTTCAAGCCGGTGCTGCAGGCCGGCGGCCTGTCGCTGCTGCAGCCGGATCTCTCGCACGCCGGCGGCATCACCGAATGCCTGAAGATCGCCAGCATGGCCGAGGCCTACGAGGTCGGCCTGGCGCCGCACTGCCCGCTCGGCCCGGTGGCGCTGGCCGCCTGCCTGCAAGTGGATTTCGTCTCGCACAACGCGGTGCTGCAGGAACAGAGCATCGGCATCCACTACAACGAAGGCGCCGACCTGCTCGACTACGTGCTCAACAAGGACGACTTCGCCTGCGACAATGGCGGCAGCATCGCCGCCTTGCCCAAACCGGGCCTCGGCGTGGAGATCGACGAGGAGCGCCTGCGCCATGCCAACGCCAACCCACCCGACTGGCACAACCCCATCTGGCGTCACGCCGACGGCAGCATCGCCGAGTGGTGAGCCGATGAACACCTCTCTTCCGCCCCGCCACACCGCCACGCTGGCGGTGGACAGCCGCTGTGCGCACGGTGAGGGCATGCTGTGGTGCGAACGCCGCGGCGTGCTGTTCTGGGTCGACATCAGCGGCCGCCGCCTGTGGCGCCACGATCCCGCCAGCAATGTCAGCCGACACTGGGATCTGCCCGATCGTCCCGGCTGCCTGGGCCTGTTCGACGACGGCCGCCTGCTGCTGGCGTTGGCCAAGGGCGTGTACGCCGCCGATCCGGACGCCGCCGCCGAGGCTGACGGCGTGTTGCCACTGCAGCACCTGGCGGACGTGGAGCCGGAACGCGACGACACCCGCAGCAACGACGGCCGCGCCGACCGCCACGGCAACTTCGTGTTCGGCACCATGAGCGAACGCGAGGACCAGGCGCCGGTCGGCAGCTTCTACCAATGGTCGGCGCGCCACGGCCTGCGCCGCCTGCCGCTGCCGGGCGTGGCCATTCCCAACGCGATCTGCTTCAGCGCCGACGGCCGCACCCTGTACTACTGCGACTCGGTGCAGCCGCGCATCCTGTGCTGCGACTACGACCCGGACAGCGCGCACACCGCCAACAGCCGCGTGTTCGCCGAACTGGACCATGCCGGCGCCGAGCCGGACGGCGCCATCGTCGACGCCGAAGGCCACCTGTGGAACGCGCAATGGCGCGCCTGGCAGGTGGTGCGCTACCGCCCCGACGGCAGCGTCGAGCGCCGTGTCGCCCTGCCGGTCAAGCATCCCACCTGCCCCGCCCTCGGCGGCACCGACGGCGGCACGTTGTACCTGAGCACCTCGCGGCAGGATCACAGCGAGGACGAACTGGCACGCACGCCGCAGGCCGGCGGCGTATACGTGGCCGCGGTCGGCATCGCCGGCCTGCCCGAAGGACGCATCGCCAGCGCATGATCGTCGTCGATTGGGGGACCAGCAGCCTGCGCGGCTATCGGCTCGACGCCGACGGCGGCATTCTCGACCAGCGCCGCAGCGACCAGGGCATCGCCGCCTGCCAGGGCCGCTTCGCCGCGACCCTGGCCACCCTGATCGACGGCTGGGACGGCGACATCGTCCTGTGCGGGATGATCGGTAGCCGCAACGGCTGGATCGAACTGCCGTACGCGCCCTGCCCGGCCGACGCTGCCGCCCTGGCCGCGGCGATGCAGCCGCTACAGGATCCTGCCCTGCCCGGCCGCACGCTGTGGTTCGTGCCCGGCGTGGCCAGCGACGCCGACGCCGTGCCGGACGTGATGCGCGGCGAGGAGACGCAGCTGATCGGCCTGCTCGCGTTGCTTGCGCAGGAACCGCCGACGGCCGAGATCCACCACGTCTGCCTGCCCGGCACCCACAGCAAGTGGGTGACCCTGCAGGACGGGCGCATCGCCTCGCTGGCGACGATGATGACCGGCGAGCTGTACGCACTGCTGCGCACGCACAGCCTGCTGGCGCGGCTGATGGACGCCGACGACGGCGTCTTCGATGCGTCCGCGTTCGACGCCGGCGTGCAGCGCAGCGGCGAGCCTGGCGGGGTGCTGCACCATCTGTTCGGCGTGCGCAGCCTGGGCCTGTTCGAACGCCTGAGCGCCGCCGCGGCACCGTCCTACCTGTCCGGCCTGCTGATCGGCCACGAACTGCGCGCGCACCCCGTCTTGCCGCCGGTGGTGCACCTGGTCGGCGGCAGCGGCCTGCTGGCGCGCTACGCACATGCGCTGGCCGCGCTCGGCAGCCGCGTGCGCACTCATCCGGAGGACCTGGCCGCACGCGGCCTGTATCGGCTGGCGCAGCAGCACGGCGGCCTGGCCGGCTGAGCCGCGCGTCGCGGGCCGCCGTCCGGCCAGCCCGCACACACGGCGGCGACAGCCGCTTTGCATTAGAATTACCGGGTTAATCGTCGGATTCCGCCATGCCTTTCGTCGTCACCGAAAACTGCATCAAGTGCAAATACACCGACTGCGTGGAAGTGTGCCCCGTGGATTGCTTCCACGCCGGCCCGAACTTCCTGGTGATCGATCCGGACGAGTGCATCGACTGCACGCTGTGCGAGCCGGAATGCCCGGCCAACGCCATCTACCCCGAAGACGACGTGCCGGCCGGCCAGGAAGGCTTCGTCGCACTCAACGCGGAACTGGCCAAGGCCTGGCCGGTGCTGACCACGCGCCAGGAACCGCTGCCCGACGCCGCCGAGTGGGACGGCAAGCCGAACAAGCTGCCACTGCTGCAGAAGTAACTGCACTCATCGTGCTGCGTGAATCCCGCGCTCGCAACTGTAGGACAGTTGACTTCTAGGTTCTTCGCGTTTGATTTACAAATCTCAAGCGACAGCGAGAGCTTTCGCCTTGCGGCGAGTCACTTTTCTTTGCTTGTGCAAAGAAAAGTAACCAAAAGAAAGCACACCCTGCCTCGCGCCCTCCGCGCTAACGCGCTCCGGGTCCGCGTCCATCACGGGGATCCGCGGAAGGGGCATCCTGCCCCTGCCGCGGACGGCGTACATCCATGTACGCCGCCCTCCGGGTGTTTCCCCGCGACGGCCGCCGCTGCGGAAGGGAACCCGGTAAGTCAAAAGCCAAAGCCACATCAAAAGCGACTGCGACAGCAGCGCACGCCTGCGTCATTGCAATGGCTGCCAATGAGCACACTACTCGTGATCACGTACGTCGCCTGTTGTTCGTCGAGGGCACGCAAGAAGACTGGTTTCCGCAGCAGCTGATGCAGGCGCAGCTCACACACGGCGAAACGGCCCCGCACGGGACTTGCGACACGTTGGCTGGGTGCACTGTGGGAGGGACTTCAGTCCCGACGCCTTGAGGTTGGATACCTAGCGGGCGTCATGTATCTCGGTCGCGTGGCAGTTGGCTCCTACGGAAAACAAAACGGGCGCACAAGGCGCCCGTTTCGCATGCTAACCGCATGGCAGCCCGGCGCACACGCCGGACCCGCCGCCGGCTCAGTGACCCAGCTTGGCCTTCAACGCCGCGATCAGCTTGACCGGCGCTTCGCCGGTGGCCGGCAGGCCGCGCGGGTCCACCGCCGAGACGTACACGCCGGCATCCACCGCCACCACGCGCACCAGGAAGTTGCTGCCTTCGTAGGCCACGTCGTAGGAGCCCAGCAGCTGCGCGCGGCTGGCGATGGTGACGCCTTCGATGCCGCCCAGCGCGTCGCCGACCTGGCCGAACACCTGGTCGCGCGTGCCCGGCACCACGAAGCCGCTGTTCGAGGCCGCCGGGGCCTGGCCGGCCGGGGCCGCAGGACGCTGCGCCGAGGCCAGCGCCGGCACCTTCATCGCCGCCGAGGTATCGGGCGAGGTCAGATCCGGCGGTACTTCCAGCGGACGCATGTCGGGCGCCAGCGCGTAGTCGCCGCGCGGCTTGCCCTTGTGGAACCAGCTGCAACCGCTGGTGGCCGCGACCAGGGTGGTCGCCAGCACGGCGGCCGACAGCACGCGGACGTAGGGAACGGAAGCACGCATCAATCAATCTCCTGGAGTCAGGCCGCGAGCGTTTCGCGGCTGGATAGGTCTTCCAACGCGGCAGCGTCGGCGGCAAGTCGGTCGGCCGTGGCGTGGTGCGCCGCGGACAACGGCAGCAGCGGCAGCCGCAGGCCGTGGCCGATCCCGGCGCGCTGCAACAGCGCCTTGACCGGGATCGGGTTGGATTCGATGCCGCAGAACGCATGGAACGGCTGCAGCCGCGCGTCCCAGGCCTGCGCGGGTTCGGCCTGGCGCGCGCGCGCCAGGTCGCACAGGCGCCGGTAGGCGCGCGGCAAGGCATTGGAGGCGACCGAGATCAGCCCGTCATAGCCGGCCAGCATCGCCTGCGCGGCGCTGCCGTCGTCGCCGCTGAACACGGCAAAGCGATCGCTGCGCAGGGCGGCGAGCGCGGCGATGCGCTGCGGGTCGCTGCTGGCATCCTTGATGCCGACGATGTTCGGGTGCTGCGCCAGGTGCGCCACGGTCTCCGGCAGCAGGTCGCAACCGGTGCGGCCGGGCACGTTGTACAACACCACCGGCAGGCCGCCCTGTTCGGCGACCGCGGTGTAATGCGCGATCAGCCCCGCCTGGGTCGGGCGCACGTACGGCGGCGTCACCACCAGCGCGTACTGCGCGCCACCGGCGGCGGCGCGCTGGGTCAGCGCCACGGTCTTGGCGGTGCCGGACAGGCCGGTCCCGGCCAGCACCGGTACGCGCCCGCCGATCGTCTGCACCGCCTCGCGCAGGATCCGGTCGTACTCCTCGTCCAGCAGCGTGGCCGCCTCGCCGGTCGATCCCGCCACCACCAGCCCCTGCACGCCGCCGTCGAGCTGGCGTTTGAGCAGCCGCTGCCAGGCGTCGAGGTCGAGGTCGCCATTGCCCTGGAAGGGCGTGGCCAGGGCGGTGATGATGCCGGAGAGGGACAAGATGCCGGGTGCTCGCTGGGAGAAGAGGGCCGCGCAGGCTGCGCGGACGGGTCGGCCCCGCACGCGGGGCAGGGTCGCCCCGCATGTTACTTGCGGCCCGAAAGCGCGGGCAAGTATGCTGCACACCATGCCGGGCGACCGCCCGGATGCCGTTCAGCCTTACGCAATGCCGGAAGCCCCTTTGACCGACACCACGCCCCGGCCCGCGCCGACCGAAAACCACCTCCTGATCAACGCCTACACGACGCATCCGGAGTCGCCCTTGTTGCCGGTGACGCGTCGCATCGCCGACAGCGGCTGCAATCTCGTCGATGCGCGCCTGGCCACGGTCGGCCGCGACGTGTCGGTGACCGCGCTGGCGACCGGCTCGTGGGACTCGGTGGCCAAGCTCGAAGCCATGCTCACCCGCCTCGACCGCGAGGAAGGCATGAAGCTGGTGTGGTACCGCACCGGCGCCAAGCAGGCGCAGTCCAACCTGCTGCCGTACATCGTCGAAGTCATCGCCGCCGACAAACCCGGCATCCTGTTCCAGTTGGCCGACTTCTTCGACCGCCAGGGCATCACCATCGAGAACCTGCAGAGCACGCGCTACCGCGCCATGCAGACCGGCGCGGAGATGTTCTCGGCGCAGGTGACGATCGGGGTGCCGGCGAACATGCACATCGCCGCGCTGCGCGACGACTTCCTCGAGTTCTGCGACCACCTCAACCTGGACGCGATCATGGATCCGATGAAGTTCTGAGTGCGCCGCGCTGGACACCGACGCAATCGAACGCAGATGATGGCGATGCACGCGGAGGACACACCATGAAGGACGGCGACACCCTGGACCGCAGCACGCTGGCCTTGCCGCTGGCGCTGTCCGGCGGCGCCAGCGCCACGCTCGGCGATTACGCCGGCCGCTGGCTGGTGCTGTATTTCTACCCGAAGGACAGCACGCCCGGCTGCACCACCGAGGGCATCGAGTTCAACGCGCTGCTGCCGCAGTTCGAGCAGGCCGGCGCCACGGTGCTCGGCGTGTCGCGCGACTCGGTGAAGTCGCACGACAACTTCTGCGCCAAGCAGGGCTTCCGCTTCGCCCTGGTCAGCGATACCGACGAGGCGCTGTGCCGCGCCTTCGACGTGATCAAGGAAAAGAACATGTACGGCCGCCAGGTGCTGGGCATCGAGCGCAGCACCTTCCTGCTCTCGCCGACCGGCCAGCTGGTCCGCAGCTGGCGCAAGGTCAAGGTTCCCGGCCACGCCCAGGCCGTGCTCGACACGCTGCAGGCCGCCGCCCAGCAGTGATCACCGCCGTTTCCCGCACCCCGCATCGCCCTGCCCCGCAGGCAGCGATGGCGCGTCCCTGCTCCTCTTTCAGGAATCCATGATGACCCGAGGCAAGCGCATCTACGTGCTGGATACCAACGTGCTGATGCACGATCCGACCGCGCTGTTCAAGTTCGAGGAACACGACGTGTTCCTGCCGATGCAGGTGATCGAGGAACTGGACAATGCCAAGAAGGGCATGTCCGAAGTCAGCCGCAACGCGCGCCAGGTCAGCCGTTTCCTCAACGAGCTGATCGAGGGCGCAGGCGCCGAGCAGATCGAATCCGGCATTCCGCTCAGCCATCCGCAGGGCATCCAGCTCAAGAGCACCGGCGCCATCGGCCGGCTGTACTTCCAGGTGCGCCCGGTCGAGCCGGGGCGCAGCTTCGGCAGCGTGGCCCCGGACAACAAGATCCTGGCCGCGGTGCTGGCGCTGCGCGAGGAGCAGCCGGAAATCCCGGTGATCCTGGTGTCCAAGGACATCAACCTGCGCATCAAGGCGGCGATCAGCGGCCTGGTCGCCGAGGATTACGAGAACGACCGCGCGCTCGACGATTTCAGCCTGCTCTACACCGGCGCGATCGAACTGCCGGAAGATTTCTGGCAGAAGCACAACCAGGACCTGCGCAGCTGGAGCGACAAGGGCCGCACCTGCTACGAGATCGCCCTGGCCGCCGACGAGGACTGGTATCCGAACCAGTACCTGTACCTGCCGGGCGAGGACGAAGTGGAACTGCGCGTGGTCAAGGTCAACGCCGAGCGCAAGGCGACGCTGGCGCTGGTCGACGACTTCCGCAGCGGCCAGCACGCGGTGTGGGGCATCGCCGCGCGCAACCGCGAGCAGAACTTCGCGCTCAACGCGCTGATGGACCCGGAAATCGACTTCGTCACCCTGCTCGGCACCGCCGGCACCGGCAAGACCCTGCTGGCGCTGGCCGCGGGCCTGGCGCAGACCATGGACCAGCAGCGCTACCGCGAGATCATCATGACCCGCGCCACGGTCAGCGTCGGCGAGGACATCGGCTTCCTGCCCGGCACCGAGGAAGAGAAGATGACGCCGTGGATGGGCGCGCTCACCGACAACCTGGAAGTGCTCACCCACACCCAGGAAGGCGGCACCTGGGGCCGCCAGGCCACCAACGACCTGCTCGCCAGCCGCATCAAGATCCGCTCGATGAACTTCATGCGCGGGCGCACCTTCCTGTCGCGCTACCTGATTCTGGACGAGGCGCAGAACCTGACCCCGAAGCAGATGAAGACGCTGATCACCCGTGCCGGCCCCGGCACCAAGATCGTGTGCCTGGGCAACGTCGAGCAGATCGACACGCCGTACCTGACCGAGACCACCTCCGGCCTGACCTACGCGGTGGACCGCTTCAAGGCCTGGCCGCACAGCGCGCACATCACCCTGCGCCGCGGCGAGCGCTCGCGCCTGGCCGACTACGCCTCGGAGGTCCTGTGAACGCGGCGACCGGCGTGCGCCTGGCAGGCATGGCGCTGGCCATGGCCCTGCTCGGCGCCTGCGCCACCGCGCGCGGGCCGGCCATGGTGCCGACCGCGGTCAAGGCCGGGCAGTCGTGGATCGTCACCCGCAACAGCACCGCGACGCAGGTGCTGGACACCTGCTCGCGCGACAGCCCGGCGCGCCAGGACGGCGCGGTCACCGGCTACTGGATTCCGACCCCGGAACAGATCGCGCAACTAGAAGCGCACCTGGCGCAACTGCAGCCGCAGATCGCCGACCCCAGCGCGTCCGATCGCCAGTACGTCGGCATCCTGTACCGCGGCAAGCAGGCGATCTACGTCAACGCCTTCGCGCCGGACGACAGCAGCGAGCGCGACCCCACGGTCGACGCGGTCAAGGCCTGCGGCGGCGGCAACCGTTTCTGGGGCGCGGTCTACGACCCGGCGAGCGCCCGCTTCTCCGAGATCGCGGTCAACGGCGCACGTTGAGATGGCTGCGGTCAGGTGCCACTGGCGGCGTGCCGGGGCGGCCGCGCACCGCGGTCGCCGCGCCGCGGCCGCATCGCGCGCGGCATGAACCTGGAACTGCCCCGCTGGGCCTGGGCCTTCGCGGGCACGCTGGCCGCGGTCGCCGGCATGGTCAACGTGGTCGGCTATCTCGGCTTCGAACATCAGGCGGTCACCCACCTCACCGGCACCACGACCCTGCTCGGCGCGGCGCTGGCCGATGGCGACGCGCGCGCGATCGCGCAACTGGTCGGCGTAGTGCTGGCGTTCCTCGGCGGATCGATGCTCGGCGGCTTCATCGTGCAGGACAGCCGCCTGCGCCTGGGCCGCCGCTACGGCGTGGCGCTGGCGCTGGAGGCGCTGCTGCTGCTGGCGGCGATGCAGGCGTTCAAGCAGCAGCAACTCGCCGGCGCCGTGCTCGCCGCGATCGCCTGCGGCCTGCAGAACGCCACCACCACCATCTACAGCGGCGCAGTGGTGCGCACCACCCACCTCACCGGCATGTTCACCGACCTCGGCATCGGCCTGGGCCAGGCGCTGCGCGGACTGCCGCTGCCGCGTCGGCGCATCCGCCTGAGCCTGCTGATCATCGGCGGCTTCCTGTGCGGCGGCGTGCTCGGCGCCTGGGCCTACCGGCAGGTCGGCTTCGACGCCCTGCTCGGCCCCGCCCTGCTGACCGGCACGGTCGGCACGCTGTACGCGCTGCAGGCGCACTACCGCAGCCGCGAGCGCTGAAGGCACGGCCGAGTGCATAACCCGCGCCGGCCCTGCACAATCGGCGCATGAGCGAACCCACCGTCGTCTCCGCACTGAGCATCGCCGGCACCGATTCCGGCGGCGGCGCCGGCATCCAGGCCGACCTCAAGACCTTCGCCGCGCACCGCGTGCACGGGCTGGCGGCGGCCGCCGCGCTGACCGCGCAGCACACCCGCGGCGTCACCGCGGTACACGTGCCGCCGCTGTCGTTCCTGCGCGCACAGATCGATGCCTGCTTCGCCGACTTCGACATCGGCGCGGTCAAGCTCGGCATGCTCGCCAACGCCGAGGTGATCCACCTGGTCGCCGATGCGCTGGAAGAATATCGCCCACCGTGGGTGGTGCTGGACCCGGTGATGGTGGCCACCAGCGGCGCCAAGCTGCTGCAGGACGATGCCCTGGATGCGCTGCGCAAGCGCCTGCTGCCGCTGGCGACGCTGGTGACGCCGAACGTACCGGAAGCGCAGTTGCTGCTCGGCCGCCCGATCGACACCGCCGACGACGCCGAGCACGCCACCGCCGCGCTGCTCAAGGCCGGCGCGCAGGCGGTACTGCTCAAGGGCGGCCACCTGCAGGAAGGCCAGCGGGTGATCGACCGCTACGACGACGGCGTCAGCCGCAGCGAGTTCAGCCATGCGCGCCTGCCGCTGGACGCGCACGGCACCGGCTGCACCCTGGCCGCGGCGATCGCCGCACAGCTGTGCCAGGGCCTGGCCTTGCCGGCCGCCTGCGAAGCGGCGATCGACTATGTGGCGCGCGCCCTGCGCGGCAGTTACCGGCCCGGCCGCAGCGACGTGACGGTGCTGGACCACTTCGGCGCGGCGCGCGGCCCATGAGCGCAGTGCCCATCGCCGCGGCGGCGGTCGCCGAGCACGCCCTGCCCGTCGCCGCAGCCGACGGCCATCGCTGGAGCTTGATGGCGCGCGTTCCCGACGCACCGCGGCAGGCGCTGCTGTGGCTCCCCGCGCTGGGCGTGGCCGCGCGCCACTACCTACCGTTCGCCGAAGCACTGGCCGCACACGGCGTCGCGGTGTTCCTGCACGAATGGCGCGGCAACGGCAGCAGCACGCTGCGGCCGTCGCGGCAATGCGACTGGGGCTATCGCGCTCTGCTGCACCTGGATCTGCCCGCCAGCCAAGCGGCGATCGCCGGGTGCGGGATCGCGGCACCGCTGCTCGTCGGCGGCCACAGCCTCGGTGGACAGCTCGCCTGCTGCTACGCCAGCCTGCAGCCGCAGGCCTTCGCCGCGCTGTGGCTGGTCGCCAGCGGCACGCCGTACTGGCGCCGTTTTCCCGCGCCGCGCGGCTATCTGCTGCCGTTGGCGTACCGCCTGCTGCCGTGGCTGGCGCAGCGGCAAGGCGTGCTGCATGGACGCCGCCTGGGCTTTGGCGGCACCGAAGCGCGCGGCCTGATCGCCGATTGGGCGCACGTGGGCCGTAGCGGCCGCTACGCCGCGGCCGGCCTGGCGATCGACCTGGAGGCGCAACTGGCGCATCTGACGCTGCCGGCGCGTGGCGTGGTGCTGCAGGACGACTGGCTGGCGCCGGAGAGTTCGCTGCGCGGTCTGCTCGACAAGCTGGCCACGCCGGCGCCGCAGATCCGCTGCCTGGACGCCACGCAACTGGGCGTGGCCGCCGACCATTTCGCCTGGATGAAGCGGCCTGCGGCGGTGGCCGCGGCGTTGCTGGCCGGGGATCGGTGAAATTTTTCGGAAAGAGCATTGACGGGCCCGATCTACTCCCGCATAATTCCGCTCCTGACGACGCGCCCGTAGCTCAGTTGGATAGAGTACCTGGCTACGAACCAGGCGGTCGGGAGTTCGAATCTCTCCGGGCGCACCAGTCAGATGAAAAACGACAAGCCATCGCTTGTCGTTTTTTTTTGCCTTGCCGCGGCAAGGCGATCGCATCGAGACCGCTCCGGGAGCGCACTGGTTCGCGATTCGTCATGCCGTCGACACGCAGGTGTAGACGAATCGCCGCAACTCGTGAATAATCCCGCGCCTGACAACGCGCCCGTAGCTCAGTTGGATAGAGTACCTGGCTACGAACCAGGCGGTCGGGAGTTCGAATCTCTCCGGGCGCACCAGTCAGATCAAAAACGACAAGCCGACGCTTGTCGTTTTTTTTGCCTGCGTGATTCCGATTGCACGACGCGCGCAACGACGAGTGACGCATGCACACGGAAGATGTGCCGATCACGGCACCGCCTCGCGCATCGGCACTTCAACTCCAGCGCCGGCGATCCGCCAGACATTACGAGGCGGCGGCGCGGCGCCGCCTCGGCCTCGCGTGCGCGAATGCAGAGCCCCCTGCCCGGCTCAGGCGATGGTATCCACCACGCCGCCATCCACGCGCAGCGCCGCACCGGTGGTCGCGGACGCTTGCGGCGAGGCGACGTAGACGCAGAGATTGGCGACCTCTTCCACCGTCGCGGCGCGGCGGATGATCGAGCTGGCGCGATGCGCCTTGACGAAGTCGGCAGCCACCTCGTCCAGCGGCTTGCCGGACTGTTGCACCTGGTCGGACAACATGGCGGCGACACCTTCCGTCAGCGTCGGCCCGGGCAGAATGGCATTCACGGTGACGCCGGTGCCGGCCATGCGCTTGGCCAGCCCGCGCGACAGGGCGAGATCGGCGGTCTTGGTCACGCCGTAGTGAATCATCTCGACCGGGATGTTGAGCCCGGACTCGGACGAGACGAAGAGCACACGCCCCCATCCCTTGTCCGCCATCGCCGGCAGATACGCGCGGGAAAGCCGCACACCGGACAGCACGTTCACCGCCAGGAAGCGCTCCCATTCCGCGTCGGGCGTGTCGAAGAAATCCTGCATGCCGAAGATGCCGGCGTTGTTGACCAGGATGTCGACGGCGGGAAGCGCCGCGACGATCGCCTCGCAGCCGGCCGCGGTCGCCACGTCGCCCACTACGGCCCGCACGCGGGCATTGGCGAGGTCGCGCTTGAGGGTAGCCACAGCGGCCTCGGTGCGGGCCTGGTCGCGGCCGTTCAGCGCGACCTCGGCGCCCGCCGCGGCCAGGCCCTTGGCGATGCCGAAACCGATGCCGGCGGTGGAGCCGGTGACGAGGGCGGTTTTACCGGATAGATCGATGTGCATGGCTGTCTCCAAGGATGAGGTTGAGGATGAGGAGTCGCTTCGGCGCACGCCGTGCGAGGTCGTCGCCACAGACACACGCTGGCCGCGCCGGTCGTGCTGTCGATTCGTTCTATCGATTCATCATCTGCGCATCCAACCGCAAGGCAAGGAACGGCAAGTGAACGTCACGACGTGAACCTCGCCCATTGCAGCAGGTCGCCGCATCAGCGAGGCACAGACGGCACAGGCAAGAGGATCAAGCGCATGACCGCACAACTTGTCCACCTCACACAGCCGCCCGCACGCGCCTGCGGACAACGCACCTGCCTGCATCAGCCGGCGCGCACGCACGGCTGTGCATCGCAGGCGCCATCGACAGGCATGACGCCTCCTCCTCACCGACTCACGCCGCGATCGTGTCGCCCTTCGGTGGCGGCGCGACTGCAGCCGCAGCGTCCAGCGCGACCAGCGGATGGCCCGCCGCACGCCACGCATCCAGCCCACCGCGCAGCGGCAGCACGTCCTCGAACGCGTGCTGGCGCAGGCGCTTGGCCAGCACCGCGGCCGACACTTCGCTGGGGCAGGCGCAATAGATGACGATCCTGCGATTGCGCGGCAAGCGCGCGACGAGCGCATCGACCTGGCGATCGTCCACTTCCAGCGCACCGGGAATGGCGAACGGCTCCAGCGTGCGGTAGCCCGGCGCCCGAATGTCCAGCAGCAGCGGCGGCGCCTCGCCCTGCAACAGCGCGTGCAGTTCGTCGACGTCGATGCGCTGCATCTCCATCGCCTTGCGCAGCGTATGCCGACGCCAGGCGCGGTAGCCGACGTACAGCGCCAGCAGGCCGACCAGCAGCAGCGCCGCGCGCCTGCCGAGCAGGCTCAGCCAGTCCAGCAAGTCCTGCACCTGGTCGGCGAAGCACAGGCCCAGCAACAACCCGACGCCCGCCCACAAGGCCGCGCCCAGCGCGTCGTAGCGCAGGAAGGCTACGGGGCGCACGCGCATCGCGCCGGCCATCGGCACCGACACCATCGACAGGCCGGGCACGAACTTGGCCACCGCCAGCACGCGCACACCCCAGCGCGCATAGAAGCGCTCGGTGCGCTTCATGCAGGTGTCGCGCGACAGCGACAGCCGACACAGCGACTGCAGCGTGCGATTGCCGTAACGGCGGCCGGCGCCGAACCACAGCAGATCGCCGAGCAGGCTCGCCGCGATCGACACCGACAAGGCGCCCAGCAACGCACTCCACATCGCCGCGCCATCGAGCAGCGCATAGGTCGCCCCGACCAGGATCAACGTGGGCAGCGCCGGCACCGGCAGGCCCAGCGACAAGGCCAGGACGTTGACGAACACCAGCCCGAGTCCATAGCGCGCAATCAGGTCCTGCATGGCGTGGCGGGTGGAAAGAAGAAGATGCCGCGCATTATCCTCCCGTCGCCCACCGCGCGCGCAGGCATCACGGCATCACCGGCGGAACAGACCCATCCATCGCCGCCGCGGAGAACGCTTTGCCGTTGCCCCGCACGCCATCACCCGCCCTCGTCCAGCCGCGCCGCCATCTGCTCCAGCCATGCCGCGAACACGCCCGGCTGGCGCATGCGCGCGCGCCACCAGGCCAGCGCCGCGCCCTCCTCGCCGCTGCGCCAGGCCAGCTGGAACACCTCGTCCGGCTTCGGTTCCTCCACCGTCTTGCGCACCAGCGTGCCGCGCGCCAGCGCGGCGCGCGCATAGGGCTCGGGCAGGAAGCCGAAGCCGAGCCCGGCCAGTTGCAGCCGGTACTTGCTGCGCATGTCCGGCACGGTCAGCGCGTCCTGGCCGAACAGCAGCCCGACCGTGCGCGGCAGCAAACGCCGTGCCGAATCCGCCACCGCGATCGCGCGATGCGCGCTCAGCTGACTGCGGCTGAGCGGTTCCGGCGCCTGCGCCAGCGGGTGACTGGGCGCGACCGCGAACACGAACGGCAGCGTGCCCAGCAGCTCGGTCACGTAGCCGCCGCCGCTGGGCCCTTCGCCGGCCGCCCCGACCAGCAGATCCACCCGCCGGTCCAGCAGCGCTTCCCAGGTGCCGGACAGCGATTCCTGCACCACCCGCAGCCGGGTCTGGTCGGCAACCGCATAGAACGCCGCCATGTCCTGCGCCAGACATTCCGGCGCGAACACCGCATCCAGGCCCAGCGCGAACTCGGTCTCCCAGCCGGAGGCCACGCGGCGCACGCGCAGTTCCAGGTCGCCAGCGGCGCGCAGCAGGTGACGGCCTTCGCGCAGCAGTTCGGCCCCCGCGGCGGTCGGCACCGCCTTTGGCCCGATCCGCTCGAACAGTTGCACGCCCAGGTCCTCCTCCAGCTTGGCGACGGTGTAGGAGATGGTCGACGGCACCTTGTGCAGCGCCTTGCCGGCGGCCGAGAACGAGCCGCGACGGTCGATGGCGTCGAGGATCTGCAGGGCATCGAGGCTGAGCTTGAGCATTCGAATTTTTCGATGATGGATGCCGAATCTATCCGTTTTTCAAACCCGGCGACAGCACCGATACTTGTTTCCAAGCCGAAGCGCACGCGAAATCAACCCGCCTGGCGCTTTCGATCCACTTGCACATCAACGCCACCAAGGAGCCTCCCATGCTGCAGATCCGCCCCGCCAATACCCGTGGCCGCGCCGAACACGGCTGGCTGTCCTCGCGTCATACCTTCTCCTTCGGCCACTACCACGACCCGCGCCACATGGGCTTCGGGCCGCTGCGGGTGATCAACGAGGACCGCGTGCAGCCGGGCCAGGGCTTCGGCACCCACGCCCATCGCGACATGGAGATCCTGTCCTACGTGGTCGAGGGCGCGCTGGAGCACAAGGACAGCATGGGCAACGGCTCGGTGCTGCGCTACGGCGACGTGCAGCGCATGAGCGCCGGCTCCGGGGTCACCCACAGTGAGTTCAACCACTCTGCCAGCGAGCCGGTGCATTTCCTGCAGATCTGGGTGATGCCCGAGCGCGCCGGGATCGATCCCGGTTACGAGGAGAAGCACTTCGCCCCGGACAGCAAGCGCGGCCAGTTGCGCCTGATCGCCGCCCCGCAGGGCGAGGATGGTGCGGTGCGCATCCACCAGGACGCGCGCATCTACGCCTCGATCCTCGACGGCGATGCGCGCCTGGACTACCCGCTGGCGGCCGGGCGCGGCGCCTATGTGCAGGTGGTGCGCGGCACGCTGAGCGTCAACGGCCAGACCCTGCAGGCCGGCGACGCGATCCAGGCGATCGACGAGGCCAGCCTGCAGTTCGCCGATGCCCAGGACAGCGAGTTCCTGCTGTTCGACCTGCCGCGCTGAGCAGGTCAGGCCAGGTCGCGCCCGCGGCCCACTGGACCGGGCCGCGACGGTCTCGCGAAATCCGCCCACGCAGCGGCGCCACGGCGTCGCTGCGTGGGTCGCTGCATTCGCGGCAATGCCCGCATCCTCACGCCATCCTCGGCACCCCGTAACGCGTCCTGCACGGCCTCCGCGTCAATGCTTCCGCTCTCCCTCCCCTACTGCCGGCGTGCCGGCCGAGAGCCTGCCGATGCGCCACCCGACCAGCGCCGCCTATGCCACCCCCTCGCGCATCCGCGAAGGGCGCCCCTTCCCCCGCGGCGCCGTGTTCGACGGCCAGGGCACCAACTTCGCGCTGTTCTCGGCGCACGCCACGCGCGTGGAACTGTGCCTGTTCGACGAGGCCGGCACCGAAACGCGCCTGGACCTGCCCGAATACACCAACGAAATCTGGCACGGCTACCTGCCCGACGTGAAGCCCGGCCAGCGCTACGGCTATCGCGTGCACGGCCCCTATGAACCCAGCGAAGGCCACCGCTTCAATCCCAACAAGCTGCTGCTGGACCCGTACGCGCGCGAACTCGAGGGCGACCTGATCTGGGCCGACGAACTGTACGGCTACACGGTCGGCCACCCGGACGGCGACCTCAGTTTCGACGAGCGCGACAGCGCGCCGTTCATGCCCAAGTGCGTGGTGGTCGAGGACACCTACGACTGGGAGGACGACCAGCGCCTGATGACGCCGTGGAGCGAGACCCTGGTCTACGAGACCCACGTGCGCGGCTACACCATGCGCCACCCGCAGGTGCCGGACGAGGTGCGCGGCACCTGCGCCGGGCTGGCACAGGAGCCGGTGCTGCGCTACATCAAGGAACTGGGCGTCAGCGCGGTGGAACTGCTGCCGGTCCACGCTTACCTCGACGACCAACACCTGCTCGACAAGGACCTGCGCAACTACTGGGGCTACAACACGCTCGGCTTCTTCGCGATCAAGTCGCGCTACCTGGCCAGCGGCCACCGCGACGAGTTCCGCGACATGGTCAAGGCGCTGCACCGCCAGGGCCTGGAGGTGATCCTCGACGTGGTCTACAACCACACCGCCGAAGGCAACGAACTGGGGCCGACGCTGTCGTTCCAGGGCATCGACAACGCCAGCTACTACCGCCTGGCCGAGGATCGCCGCTTCTACATCAACGACACCGGCACCGGGAACACCTTCGACCTGACCAATGCCGGCGCGCTGCGCATGGTCAACGACTCGCTGCGCTACTGGGTGGCGGAGATGCACGTGGACGGGTTCCGCTTCGACCTGGCCACCATCCTCGGCCGCGAGCCCACCGGCTTCGACCAGCGCGGCGGTTTCCTCGACGCCTGCAACCAGGATCCGCTGCTGTCGCAGGTCAAGCTGATCGCCGAGCCATGGGACTGCGGCCCGGGCGGCTACCAGGTCGGCCCCTTCCCGCCAGGCTGGTCCGAGTGGAACGACAAGTTCCGCGACAACGCCCGTGCGTTCTGGAAGGGCGACGAGGGCAAGCTCGCCGAGTTCGCCACCCGCTTCACCGGCTCGGCCGATCTGTTCGACCGGCGCGGGCGCCGGCCGTGGGCCTCGGTCAACTTCGTCACCGCCCACGACGGCTTCACCCTGCACGACCTGGTCAGCTACAACAGCAAGCACAACGAGGCCAACGGCGAGCACAACCGCGACGGCTCGGACCACGACATCTCCGCCAACTATGGCGTGGAAGGCGAGACCGACGACGCCGGCATCCTGCAACTGCGCCAGCGGCAGATGAAGAATCTGCTGGCCACCCTGCTGCTCGCGCAAGGCACGCCGATGCTGCTGGCCGGCGACGAGCGCGCGCAGACCCAGGGCGGCAACAACAACACCTACTGCCAGGACAACGAGATCACCTGGATCGACTGGGAGCGCGACCCCACCGAGGGCCGCCTGACCGAATTCGTCAAGGCGGTCAGTGCGCTGCGCCGGCGCTATCGCATCCTGACCCGCGGCCGCTTCCTCAACGGCCAGTACAACGAAGATGCGGGCGTGCGCGACCTGACCTGGCTCAACCCCGGCGGCACCGAGATGGACGAAGCGCACTGGAGCGACGCTGGCGCGCGCTCGGTCGGCCTGCTACTGGAAGGCAAGGCGCAAACGTCCGGCGTCAGGGAGTTGGCCAACGACGACACCTTGCTGATCGTCATCAACGCCTACCACGAGGGCGTCAGCTTCGTGCTGCCGTCTTCGGAAGAGCAACTTCACTGGAAGCTGGTGCTGTCCACCGACGATGCGCTGCAGGTCGACAGCATGCCGGCCGGTGCCAGCGAGTTCCTGGCGCCGCCGCGCAGCGTCAGCGTGTTCGAGTGCCAGACGGCGGGCGCATAGTCTCCACTCGCCACTTCGGATTGCGCGCGGACTGACGCGTCCGCGCCTGCATTACGTCGCCAGCGCTTGCCGCTGGCGACGCGCGTGTGCTGGCATCTTCATGCTCTACGATGCGCCGCATTGCATTGGTCTACATGGCCTTTGGCACGGTGCGCGATGGCGGAGGCTCGCTAGGCTGAGTGCCCACTTTCTTCCAGGTCAGGCATGCAGCACTCCGCGCAAGGCGACATCCACGCCACGTCCAACACCTCCTTCATGCGCCACCAGCTGCTGCGCATCGCGCTGAGCGCCGCGATTCTTGCGCTGGCGTTCTATGCGTGGCTCCCGTTTCCGTGGCGCATGCCAGTGGTCGGCCTGATCGGTCTTTGTTTGGTCTGGGTCGAGACGCGTTCCTCCACGGCGTGCGGCGTCGCACGCCCACGCCTGGCGTCCGCGATCGGCTGGACAGCGTTGCTCGTGTTGTTGACCGTCGGCTTCATCACACCGGTGCTGCAACCGCTGATCGACACCATCACCGGACACAAGACCGACTACAGCGCCTACGGCGCGCTCAAGGGCAACGTCCAGGCGACGACCCAACTGATCGGCGCGGCGTGGCTGAGCGCGGCGCTCGGCGAAGAACTGGTGTTCCGCGCCTTCCTCATGCACCAGCTCGATGCGCTGCTGGGCCGTCTGCGCGGCGGCCGCTGGATCGCCGCACTGACCGGTGGTGTGGTGTTCGGCCTGATGCACGCCGCGCAAGGCGCCTCCGGCATCCTGCTGACCGGCGTGGTCGGCACGATGTTCGGATATGCCTATCTGCGCTCCAGGCGCAATCTGTGGGCCATGATCCTCGCGCACGGCCTGATCGACACCTGGGGCGTGACCACCCTCTATCTGGGCTGGTACTGAGCGCGCAGCGCAGTCGAGGGTCGCCACTCGGCGCACCTATGCGGACCACGCCGTCGCCGCCAGCAGACAGACGAAGGACGTGTCGCGGTGCTCATGTTCCCGCTGTAGAAGCACCAAGCGCGCTCAGCCCGAACGGGACGCGCGATCGCCGCTACAGGCTTCGGCATACAACCCGTCCGCTACCTAAATGATCGAGCGCACGCCCGCTCAATTTTCACTTGCACGCCACCGGCCTGCGCGCAGTTTGGCCATGCCCACTTGAGGGCATCCCTACTGCGGAGTCAACGATGGACAAGAATCGCACCGAAGGCGCCAAGAACCAGATCAAGGGCACCATCAAGGAAGTCGCCGGAAAGGTCACCGGCAACAAGCTGAAGGAAGTCGAAGGCAAGATGCAGAAGAACGCCGGCAAGGTACAGAGTGAAGTGGGCAAGGCGCGCGACCACGCGCGCGGCTGAGTTCCAAGTTCTCGTGCTCCCCTGCCGCCAATGGCAGGGGAGTTGTTGCGAGCGACCTGCACCTCGCCGACTCGCTGTCGATTCGCCTGATGCGCAGCTCCACGGGGTGCACACAGGCCTCCGCAATGACCAACGCGTGGACTGGAGTAGCGAGACGCAGTACAGCGTTCAACAAGCTGCCACGGCACCAGTCCTCGACAGCAAGGCGATCGAACACGGCACATCCAGGAGCGGCTTGCCGACAGCGCTGCCAGGCGCATCCCAAACGACCCGATGCGCTGCGCACCGTGGACTCGGATCGACCCGCAAACAGTCAATTACACGCCCGATCAGATCGACGCCGAACTGTTGCGAAGGCACCACCCTGACGTCGCTTGGTGCATGCCAGTCCGGAAGCGCTGGCGCCACCCCATGCATCCCACCATACTGACACTCACGTTACGCCTGCATCGCGACAAACTCGCTAATGCGCAACGCACTGTGTGATCTGACAACCCCCGGATGTGTACAGGCTCCCGAACACGAACACACCCGTGATATTTCCGCCCCCACTCAAAGCATCGATGCACACGATTACCTCCCCCAGAAGAGCAGCGTTCTTGCTTCTCCTGCTGCTTCCTGCCGCCCAGGCGGATATGACTGCTGCGGCAGCAGCTCGCGCAGCACCTGTCGAAATGACCGAAAGCGACTTCGCCGTAGCCATCAACAACCACTCTTTCGCCCTGGGTGAACGCTGGAGCGAGCAAACCAGGACGCAGGCAGGCACCCAGATCAGCGAGAGTTTTGTAGGAGACGTGCCCGCCGGGGAGACAAGCTACAAGTACTACCAGCATCGCTATGCCGGGTTTGACATCTATACGGCAAACCTATCCTGGCAAAAAGAGCAACGCGACATCGACAGCTACGTCATTGCGCAGATCACCATCAACGTACCCGCGATCAGAACGGCCAGAGGCGTCGCGATCGGCGACACGCAGAATCTGTTGATCAGCACCTATGGCCAAGGCACCACGGATGACAGCGATGGCCAGCACTGGCGCTCCTATGAGACCAAGAACAAGCGCCTCTCGTTTCAGTTTGAACATGGAAGAATCATCCACATCATGATGACCCTCGACACGGACAGCTGAAATCAGCGCTGTGCCATGCGCCAGCAACGCCATTTCGGGCGTCAGGCGGCCGCTCCCGGTGCTCGCCCGGAACAGAAACATGGCGAAACACGCTTCTTGCCGGAGACCACTGGTCCAGCTTGTCTTTCTTGTTCGCAGATCAAGACTCGGCGGCGCGCCGCTGCGGCGCCGAGACTGTCAGGGCCGCCTTTCTACGCCTTGCGAGCACGATGCAGAAAGTATCCCGTTCCAAGCAAAGCAATCAGTCCGATCATGGCACCAATCTGGCCATTCTTGCGCCGCGCATGGAGCGCCTGCTCAGGCGTGACGACCACGTCATCGCCCAAGCGCATTCCCCAGATGGATCGCTTGCTGTCCGCATCGTCGAAGATGACGTGAACCGGCGATCCCACCTTGAGACGACCCCACACCGCATCGATGCCAGGCAGCACACTGGAGTACTCGAATGCATCGCCTCCGGTCGCAAGGGTGAAGTTGACGCTTTGAAGCCGTCCCTTTCGCTGCGTTGCGTCGACCTTTTTGACCGTCCCATCGGCTTCAGCCAAATGTGTCGGCACTGCCGCAGGCCTGCTGAAAAACGTTACAGCGCTGGCGATCGTGACGCCAAGGCAAAGCAACGCGATGATGATGAAGCGGATCTTGTGTGACTGCATCTCGATACCAGAGCAAGAAGGAAACGTCGCGATCCAGCGACGACGCACATTTTTTCGTGACAGCGCATGGGAATCAATCGATGGATCGCCCATCCCCTGCAACTCAATGACACCGTAGGCGTCCTGTCTCCTGGCTCAAGCACTTCGATCCCAATGAGGCGTCGCGTCAACCTTTGCTGAGCGAAGCCTGCAACCGCGACACGCGACGGGCGGAAGATGAGTAGCCCCAATGCGTCGCTGGAAAGCGACATGAAGCAGCACTGCAGCACACACTTGCCACTGTCATCGCGCGTGTCCAGATGAACTCGGAAAGCAAACGCAGTAGCGCGACCTGACTTGCGACATCGTCAACAAGGGCACACCGCGGAGAGACGGCCGATCGATACCGGCAGGATGGCTGCCGCGCTGCCTGAAACAGGATTTGGCTCTACGCGATTGATGACATTGCGTGGCAGCGATGGCCCTCGCCTTCATCCTCCACGGCCCACGGCGGGTGCCCACGGGAAGCTTGAACGCAGCAACAGGCTCCAAGCTTCGTCATGCAACACGTCAAGGCCGCTACGCTCGTCACCGGCTCCTTGAGCGCAGACATGCGCGATACCGTCTGCTCGAACTCCTGCAAGGTGCGTCAGCGCTCACGTGCCACCATGCTGACGCGCGGAGGCAAGCATGACATCGCTGGAGCTGCACGAAGCCATTGCACATCACTTCAGTGCTGCACTGAAGACTTTGCGCTCGAACTGTTTCTACAGGTCAGCAGGAACGCGCAAACGAACGTGGTAGCGGCCGGTCTCGCCGCGCGTCAGGTAATGCGCGACTCGCATGGAAGTGTCCAAGCGAGTGTCCAAGGTCGGGAAAAAGAAAAACGCCCACAAATCGTTGATTTGCGGGCGTTTCCTTGAAACTGGCGGAGTGAGAGGGACACAATTCAGAGTCCTCTAACCCATTGATGCCAATTGTCTTTTCCCACCTGGACACCCGCAAATAGTGCCCAAGGGATGGTCCTGCGTCCGGGATCGTAGCCGAGGCAGCCTGCAATGTGGATCCCCACAGCCGGCCAACTGTTCATGAGCCGCCCCCGACCTGGTTCTGTCGCGGCTAGCGAGACTGGCGCCTTTCAAACTGAGCGGGCCCATTCCTGGACCATCACATGACCGCCCTCAACTACGCCCCCATTCCCACTACCCTGGCCTTCCTAAACAAACTCAAGCGGCCCAAGCCGCCGAGCGTGTTCGACTGGATTCAGCGCTTTGTCTTCAAAGCGACATTGGGCCTCGGGGGCGTGATGCTTGTCGCAGCAGGTCTGGGCTTTCTAGGCCTGCTTTCGAAGGAAGTCACCCGCTTCCTCACGATGCTCCCGCTCATCGTAGTTCTAGCTCTCTTTCTGATATGGGCTATCAGCCAGATTGTCGAAATGCTGCTGGCAGTGCGAACGGGCTACCACAATGCCGCCAACAGCGTGGATCGGGACATCGAACATGACGACGTGGTCGTCCAAGAGCTGACCGCCTGCGATCCGTTCAAGTTGCGCGAGCGCTCCAAGCACATGGAAGCCAAATCAAAGCGACTGACTCGCCAAGCTGGAATGGGATCTGTGATAGCGGCAATCGGCGCAGTTGTCATCAATTTCCAAACCTCAGCTGAAAAAGCCGAAATGCTTGTCCACGCAAAGGATTTGCCACTCTTCGTTTACTCCGGAAGCCTTGGCGTCCTACTGGGAGCCGCAGCGCTTACGGTCTTCGCTTCCAAGTTGGAGCACATCGCTGCGCTCCTGTCCCTCGCAGCTGACAGGATCGATCGGAAGTAGCAGCGCATTCGATAGACCGTTGCGACGTCTGTTTGCTTCAGTCACAGCTCTTCGCTGGCGGTGGCGTCGCTCGCCACTTGGAGCAAGGACACCAAAGCTCGTGCGCCGGCAACTGACGAAACTTGACCGTCGATTGACTCCTTCTAGGCATCAAAGGACAGCGCAAAGCCAACTTTGCGCCGCCTATTTATATTTGTGAAATATCTCTGAAATTTGCACTTGCGGGTTAGCGACTTGGTGCTTGGATGAAAGCTCCTTCCACAGGCTCCAAGGAGCATCCATGCAGTCCGAACTCACGCTTCAAATCGCCAGCCGTCTCGTCAGCGGCCTTCTCTGCCAAGAGCGGCACTGTCGCTTGCCCGACCGTGTCGACGACATCCGGCACGCCCTGGAGGTGGCCGCGGAAATGCTGCGCCAATACCGCGGTGGCTCCTCTGTGCCTCCGGCGCACGGCTACGTCCCACCCACGCCGGCCCCGACGCTGCCGCCGCCACCAGCGTCGCCCTCCCCGTCGCAAGCACCGCGCCTGCAAGAGATCCGCACCCGGGAGGCGGTCGTGGTGCGCGATATCCCGTCCGTCGAAGAGTGGCGCAAGAACCGCCGACGCAAAGCGGCTCCCGATCCGGTGGCGAACAAGAAGAAGCCGACGCTCCACTGATCCGCCACCGCCGCCCCAACAACAAAGTGCCCCGCAAGCGGGGCACCGTTGTTTCAGTGGAGGCGTGGGCGCGGTGGTCGGGGGCCACTCGGCGCAAGGTCCAGGGTCGGCAGGTCATCGAGCGCAGCCGGTTGAGCCTCCTGGACTCCAAAGACCAGCGGTCGGTCGAGCTCAAGGGGATAGCGCCCGAGCATCTCCTGGCTCCAGGCCTCCAGGAGGCGGCCACTCTCTGCCGCCTCCTTTTCGCAAAAGGTCTGTTGCTCCGGGGTGACCCGGGCCCGCGCTTCGGCCAGCTCGGCCGTCCGCTTTTCCAGCGTGCTCAAGCGCCACGCCCGCCGCTGCTTCCAATCCTGCTCCGTCCATGACGTGCCAGGCTGCGGATTGTTGACGGTGAAGTCCTCCCAAGACCGCTCCGCCAGATGGCGGAGCCTGGAGGCGCGTTGCTCCGCCTGCAGGCGTCGGCCGAACCTGGTCAAGCCGGCCTTGAAACGGCGTAACCGCCGTGACAACTCCAGCAGGTCTGAGCGGAGCCGGGCGTGCTCGGCGAACGCCGCGGCGCGCTCGGCCGCCCAGGACAAGAGCTGGCGGGTGGCGTGGAGCGCCCGCGCGACTGCCTCGTGGCGCAGTGCTCCCCACTCCTGGCTCAACCCGGCAACGAGCGTCGGGATGGACACCGGCTCCGGGCGTGGCGCCCCGGGAGCGGTCTCCTCCAGCAACCCCAGCCGCTGGGCGATGGGCCCCATGTTGCGAGAGACCTCGATGTGCCCTGCCCCGCGGCCCAGCGACAGGGGCAGCATGGCCGGTGGACGGCGGAGTTCCCGTTGGGCCTGTTCGTGGCTGTGCCCATCGGGCACTTCCACCGCTCGCCCCTCGTTTTCGAAGACGGCGATGAGCTTTTGGAAGGCCTCCTCATTCGCCTCTTCGATTCGGCGGTTCGCTTCCACGCGCTCAGAGGCCTGGCCCCGGCGGGCTATGGCGGTCGCGTTCTTGCCCACATGCTTGGTCGGCTCCCGCGAGAGCACGGCAGCGGCAACCAGGTCGCCGCGGGCCATGGCCTCGCCGGCCTGCGCCTCAAGGCTTCGGTGATCCACCTGGATTCCTAGGTCAGCCGCCTTGAGGTAGGCATTGACGGTCGTGGCGATCAGTTCGCGGACCCAATGCACCTCCGCCCGGCCAGAAGGCCCACCGTCCAGCTCCTTGGTTTTGTCCGTGAAACCGTCCGGCCCCATGCGCCGCGTCGTTGCCAAGACGTGGACGTGCCAGTTCAAGCCGTCTTTGCTGCCTGGGCTATGAATGCTGGCTTGTGCTGCGAACCCGTAGCGACTGACCAGCGCACGGGTGACCTCCATGGCCAGCGCCGATCGCTGCGCCTCGTCGAGTTCGTGGGGCAAAGCGAACTCGAACTCGCGCGCGATCGTGGCGTCCTTGCGCCGCTCGGCCGCCTCCACCGCCGGCCAGAGCTCGGCCGGGACCAGGGCCCAGTCGGGCGCATCCTCGGGGGCGACGCAGCGCGTTTCGACCACGCCGTCCCTGCGGCGGTAGTCGTGGCGCTGCCCGGTCTTCTCGTCCTCGAGACGCAGGCCGGCGCGGTAGGCGGCCGCAGCGATGGACGAATGTCCTTTGGCGCGGCTGAACGTCTTGATGTTGGCGTGGTAGATGGCCATGAGGTGTTGCTCCGAAGCAGTGGGGTTGCTTGGTTTATGCCTCGGCTTTGGATTTGCGCAAGCGCCGCCAGCGCTTGGGGTTCAAGGGGCGGAGCCCTTTGCGCACGTGTCACGCAGTGACACCTAGGTGCGCTCTTGCTTCTTTCTTTTAAGCCTTGTTTTTCAGATCTCTTCGATCTCGAGACAGCCCAAAGTTTCAAGCCTGCAAGAACTTGACGCGAGCCATTTCTTTGGTTGACTCATAAGCAAGCAGAGGAGAAATCAGATGAGCGCGACAAACCACTACCACGACCGAATCCATCGAGCTACGGAACGACTGGCGCAGCTTCAAGCGCGCGAGCTTTTAGCGAGCCAGCGCCAAACGGCAAAGGCTAAGGAAACGCAACGCCGCGAAGAGGCCAAGCGACGCACCCGGGTCGCGGAGCTTGTGTTCTTGGCCGGTGCCGAAATGCTGGAGGATGCTGAGTTGGTCGGCGCGCTGTTGAGCTATATAGAAAGCCGCAATGACCACGACATCCGCAGCCAAGCACGTCTGCGCGGCACCTCGCGGCTGACAATGGCAGACACAGAAGACAGCCAAATGATGCACTGATCTGGCTCTTCAGGATTGGCATGTGCGTGCATCGCATCGCGGCAGCGTCCTGGAGTTGAGCCAGAACATACTCGCCGGTCGCTGAGCAGCTTTGCTTCGTCTACGACCGCCGACTTGCGCCATAACGAGACTAGCGTCACTATTTGACAAGGGGGAGGAGTCACCTTGGCTCACGGCCATACACAGGGGATGTGATCGATGACGAGGAGGGACGGGCCCGGGGCCGCTGCGCACGCGACGCTGGAAGACTGGTTGAATGGACGCGCCAGTTGGTTGCGTATGGCAGCTGCCGGCGTGATTCAAAACCGACGCATGCCGACGGAAGCTGAGATTGAGGCTTTGACGACCCATTGCCTTGCAGAAGCGGCCAACACATTGGATACCCAGCATCCTCCGTTGGTGCCCGGGACGATCTTGGGAACAGCAGCGGCGGCCGACCTACGCATCGATATGGTATCAAGCATCCGCGGTGTCAACGCCATCGGCGAGAACGCAGTCCTGGATCTCAGTCGGGGCCAAATGACCGTGGTCTACGGGCCTAACGGCGCAGGTAAATCCGGCTATGCGCGCCTGATGAAGCACGTCTGCGGTGCGCGAGCCAAAGGGTCAATCCACGCAAACGTCTTCCATCAAGGCCCCGCCGCAGCCTCTGCGTTGATTAAGGTCACCACCCAAGGATCCGATGGCAGTTCCACGTCCACCGATCTCGCCTGGGAAGCGGCCAATGGTCCCCATTCGAAGCTGAGCGCAGTCCCCGTCTTCGATTCGGCCACCGCTCTGGAGTTGGGGGACACCGCGACCACCGCCACCCACCTTCCACGTGCGATGCGGTTTGTGGGCGTGCTCATCCGGATTTCTGACGCCGTCGGTGATCGACTGAAGGCCCGTGCAGCGAGCCTGACCACCCGCCTCCCCCTCGTGCCTGCGGAACATGCAGCGAGCAGTGCAATCACGCTTCTCAACAAGCTCAACGCAAAGCTAACCGAGGACGACATCAACAAGGCCTGCGCCTTCCCCTCTTCCGTCAATGAAGAGCGCTTGGCACTGGAATCAGCGTTGGCTCAAGCCAATCCCGAAGTCGCTCATGCCAAAGCTGTAAGCGACTTGGAGCGCCTGTCGCAATTGGCCACTGGTTTCTCCGCAATGAAGGAGAACCTAAGCAATGAACGGGCCCAAGCGCTTATTGATGCCCGCACCATCGTGGAGCAAAAACGCCAAGCCGCAACCGCCTACGCAACCGCTTTTCTCAATGGTTTGCCGCTGAAAGGGGTGGGAGACGCCGTTTGGCAGACGCTATGGGACGCCGCCAAGGCGTATTCAATCGGTCCGGCCTACCCTGGTCATTCCTTCCCGCATGTCGGGGACGAGGCCCGCTGTGTCCTCTGCCAGCAAACGCTGGGAGACGAAGGCAAAGAACGGCTGACCAGCTTTGAGCGCCACCTCAACGACAAGCTGCAGACAGAGGCAAAGGCGGCGGAAGATTCGTTGGCAGCGATGAAGAATGCGTTACCGAGCCCTCTTACTGACGTTGCTTGGCAAGCCCAGTGCAACGTCCTCGGTCTGGACGTCGAACAGGCAACAGTGCTGTTCAAGGCCATCGATGCCAGGCTAACGGCCATGGCAGAGGCATCCGCCGCTCCATCTGTGGAGTGGTCCGTATTGACCAACGCTCTTGATCAGAAGGTCAAGACGACAACGGCGGAACGCCACGCGCTTGCGGTATTGCTTGACCCGAAGGGACGCTCGCAGAAGGAAGCCCGCCTACGCGAGCTCAAAGCTCGGCAATGGCTGGCAGAGCAACGCGACTCCGTCTGGGCAGAGGTCATTCGCCTCAAGCGCGTGGCAACGGTGGAAGCGGCTGTTCGCTCCACACTGACCAGGCCTCTGACTACCAAAAGCAATGAAATTGGCCAGTTGGAGTTGGCGAAGGGATATTGCGATCGCTTCAACGCCGAACTTCAAAAGTTAGGTGGTCACTTGCTTCCTGTGCGTATGACGCACCGAGCTGCCGGCAAGGGCGTTTTCAGCTTCTACATCGAGCTGAAGGGCACGACTGCCTCGGTGAAGAACCGTGAGATTCTGAGCGAAGGAGAGCAACGCATCGTGGCCTTGGCCGCGTTCCTGGCAGACGCAACGGGCGTTGATCGGGGGATGCCGGTTGTGTTCGACGACCCTATCTCCTCGCTGGATCAGCGTTACGAAGAGGCTGTCGCCAGACGCCTGGTGGACTTGGCCGAGCACCGCCAAGTGATCGTGTTTACGCACCGGCTTTCACTGATGGTTCTTCTCGAGAACGCCGCCAAGCAAAGGGCCAGGCTCAATCAGCCCACTGTCAGCGTCAACGTGGAGTCGATTGCGCGGGATGCCAGCAAAACCGGCATGCCTGCGCAGATCAACACGTTCTCTCTGAAGCCCCAAGCCAGCCTTGGCCAAATGGTCAGCAGCATCGGACAGCTCAAGAAGCTGGATCCGTCGTTGAAAGAGCTCGCCCTGAAGGCCGCCTGCAGCAACTTCCGAATCTTGGTTGAGCGCTCCGTGGAGGACGAACTTTGTTCTGGCATCGTCAACCGCTATCGCCGCGAGATCAACACCCTCAATAAGCTACAGCGACTTAGCGCGATCACTCCAGCGGACTGCGCACTGATCGACGCGATGATGACAAAATACTCCGCGTTTGAGCACTCGCAACCCACGGACGCACCCACGTGGCTTCCGGAGCCAGACGATCTACTGGCGGACGTCGAAGCCATGCTGGCCTGGACCAAAGATTTCAATAAACGAGCTGAAGCGGCGGCCAAACCCAAGGCCTAGCCCGTTCTGCGTAACGGGAGTTGGGCGACCTCCGCAATCAACGAAGCTTAGGGATTGGTCCAAAGACAGCTTAGCCCCGCAGTAGCATCCGAAAATCTGGCTTAAGCGCTAGCTTCCTCGGGCGTCCAGATATCGCTCTTTGCTGGCTCCACGGTTACTTCAATCACCTGTGAGCCACTCTTGAGGGCAAGAAATCTCTCTCTGTAGAGGTAGAAGGCAGCTTTACAAACCTTGTCCGTATAGTAGGCATTGAATCCACCGCCAAGCGCCGCCCCAGCCACAGGTATAACATTGGCAAGCTTCGCCTTAGTTAGTTTTATACCCATAGCTTTCGCTATAGACAAACAGGCTTGAACAAATACACTTTTCTCGAGATGCTCCCAAGTCTTCTTTTTGGCTACGTCTTGAGCGATCTTCACCAAGTGAGACAAGGCAGCCTGCTTTCCGCTATCGGTGCTGCTCGAGGCAAACGCCAAGATGTTCAGCGAAAATAGCCTCTCCTCCTGAGATGACATGTCAAAGCCGCAATAGGTTCCATATTCCCCAATAGCCCGAAGACTCATAGCCAGAAGCGCAGTTAGATCAACCGGAATCGCGGCAAGCGCGACAAGGGGATTAACCACAGCTGTTCCACCTGCCGCAGCCCCTTCCAAAAGCGCAAGACCTTCGTATTTGGTATCAAGCCAACCAATGGCTCTGTCCACAAGCTGAAGATCGAGGCTTGGAATTTGATCCAGCCCTGTTATTTCCCTCTTAGAGATCGCAGAAAGTTCTTCGATAATCGCATCAGGCCTAACTGACCATTGTGATAAATCGTTGACCAACCCTACTATACCGCTGGTTGCCTTACTACAAGTTTCACTGAATCCAGGGATCCTATCTACTGCATGACCCGCAATCTCCAAAGGCTTGTTTACATAAGCCATGGCGGTATCGAACCAAGTCTGCCGAGGGTTCTTCCAAGCATGAATTTGCGCCAATGCGCGCTTTTCATATTCCGAAAGCAATGACCTATCTCCTGAAGTTAAAAATCATCATAGAACCACGCTAAAAATCGGCCCACCACACACAGCTTGCTGGCACCAAATAACCCTTTAATTTCATCTCAATAATCTTTCCAGCCACCGAAGCTGGCGTGCAGGAGAGCTAATCATTATCTAGCAAATCTTGAAGCCCATCGAAGCTCAGGTGCTGGCACTCACCTTCAACGGTTAGCAGCCGCTCAAGTGAGTATGGGCAACTGATCTCATTGGCTAAAACCCTGACTTTCATGGTGTAGTTGCCAGGTTTCATAGGTAGGAAAGCCATATCGTCACTCACTCGCTTTGTCTCGCCCGGGCGAACGTCGCCCAGAAAGGACTGATAGACAGGTTGGCCGCTCGCCTCATCCACCTCCGTGGTGCTGCGCACTTTGGCGAGGGGAAAATTCCACTCCTTCGCTGGAGCGTCAGGCAGATCATCGACTGTCAGCGTCCTGAAAGCTTCGCCCACCCAAGTGACTTCGAGCTTAGTCCCGCTCAATGAAAACTTGGAGCGATTGGTTAGCGCCAATCGGATGCGGATGAGGCAGCTTTTGGATTGATGATACTCTGCGCACTCCCGCCAGTAGCTGCGATTTTCTTTGGCATAATCGGAGGCAAACGTGTAACCTGGAACACGCTTCCGTCCGTAATCCGGAATTTCATCGAAAGTCAAGAAAACCCGCTTAAACAGCGCACCCAACGGTTGATTCTCATGATCCAGCACATTCAGTTCAAATAGTGGCTCCCCCCTTGACTGGTCGACAATGCCCATGCGGTAGATTTCGCGAGGGGTGGCAATTCCGGTTGAGCTTCCCCGGCGAACATAGACTGTGTTTGCTTCCACCTTTCCGTAGGACTTAGATAGATAAAACGGCCGCGATTGCTTTGGGATAGTAATGACAGCAACATGCTTGCAAGCAAATAACTGCTCTTCATATTTTAAGTCAAGCTTATTCTCCAGCTTTTGGTTAACGAACTCCTGAATCCGAGAATCGTCAATAGCGCCCTCCGCTGAAAGCCCAACAACCTCCGCTGGATGAGGACTATTCTCTTTGAAGCCCAGCAGGATATATGCTTCTCCAGTGCGCTGCGTATTCGCCAGCGCCAAAATGTCCTTTAGGAGCTCAGACTTTTCTTCATCTGTCGCTTTCGCGAACTTGTAGCGCTCGGCTTTGTAGTCAAGGGTCGAACTCTCTCCTGTGCTTCGTAGCTCTTCTAACAGCGCGTCAGGAAGCATTGGATTTCCTCAGTGTCCATTTAGGCGCCATCCACAAGTATCACCGTCATCATTCCAATTCTCACCGGCCAATTTACAGAATGCATCCCCCAAAGGCTTGAGCTCTTCCAGCCATTTGTCGGTGTCAGCTTCGCGCGCTAGACCGTAAATCGTTGGCTCCTCGCCCAATGGATGGACAATGATCAACAAAGCTTGGATTTGGGCATGAGCACATAAAATGCCCTCTCGATCCAATTGACCTTCTATACTAGCCTTTCCCTCAAATTCGACCACTCCAAACACCAAGTTGCCTGGCTGGCCAAACGCAAGGTTCCAGTAAGCGCCTGAACGAATCTGCCATTTATCTGGATAGCCAAATGCTACTGGTCGCAGAGAACTATTGCCCTTGTAGTAGCCGTCTATCAACATTAAGTTGAGCACTAAACACGTTGGCGCGGCCGAATATTGATCTAACTTAAAATTATTGTTTGATTTATCGATGAGATTACGGATGATGGCCGTCATATTTTTTCCATCATTGATCACCCCATGGGGCGACACCTCCGTGATGGCCGTCGCCATAAGCCGGCCATCTGAAAGTTGACTACTGATTGACAGTTGAGATTTAAAGCTTATCTCATCCATTTCCGCCAGATGAAATTCGCCACCAACAACTGACAAGGTTTTCACCTCAAAGCACGGCGCCAAGCCCGCCACACCAGCCAACCGAAAGTCTGGGGTCTTTTCATTACTTCTCTCAGGGATCCGCTCTAGATCCACCCCTCGTTCTTTGGCCATTCGCCAGAATTGAGCTTCACCGACCAACTGAATGAATCTTTGAAAAGCTACCGGATTAAGTAACCAATTTGAATCCTGGAATATCTGCTTGATGTCGACGTTGAACTTATTAGCAGACGGCTCAGCATCCAAAAATTCAAGAACACTTTGGATTCTGTCTAAATGAACGGCCAATAAAAGATTGGGCGCGACATTCTGCTGAGCGTGACAATGAGCCAAAAAAGCGTCCGTCAAACTACCCATACACACCCCCCCAAGCATCTATAAAAATCCACCTGCGTGCAGAAATTTACAAAGAACGCGTTGACATAACTTGTTCTTGATTCTGCTTCTGAGTAATCTCCACCTGCTGCTGGCGCACCTGGTCCTGCTTGATGACTTCGGCCTGCTGTAGGTTCTGCTCCGCTGGCTGCTGGGCTGCTTCCCGCCCATCCACCCGGGCGTGAAAGAACGGCGCCTTGTCGCCAAACGGCGCGTAGACCGCCAGCACGTTCTCGGCCCCGTCCTTGTCCAGCGCCCCAGTCACCCGGTCCACCCGCTTCACCAGCGGGTCCTCGGCCTGCTGCTTGTAGAGCGCCGCGGTGACGTTCCGGCTCTCCTCATCGTTCCAGTTCCCCGTTCCACTGACCCAGGAATGGATGGTTTGGTAGGTGGAATGGTCCGGGTGCGTGGGGTTGTCGGCCAGTATCGGCCCCTGTGTCCCCTTCTCCTGGGCCGGTTCGGCCTCCTGCTCCTTGCTGCGCCCAGGCGCAGTCACTGAGACCGTCGCCAGCGTCGGCACGTGCGCCACAGCCGGCTGGCCCAGTTCGGCCTTGGCCTGGCGCAGCGCCTCGGAAGTGGTCACCGCGACTTGGTGGGCCACGCCGTCCTGGCCAACTTGGTAGTGAACGATCTGGCTGTCGTAACCGTATTGCCCCTGCTCGTTCGGCTTCAGCTGCTGCATCGTCGGGCCACTAAGGCCTTCCGCCTCCTTTGTTCGCTGGGTGGCCAGTTCCACCGCCTGCAGGTTGTTCTCCTGGGCGTTGAGGTCGACGCCAGCAGCCCGGTAGCGGTGCAAGAGCTCGTTGTGCTCCATCTGCGCCGCCGTGGGCGCTGGGCGAGCCTCAATAGCCGCCAGGGTCTCCTGGGCGCGTTCCAGCGAGGGCTGGCGCATCTGGTTCGTCAGCTCCAGCTCCGCCGCCAGGTTGCCGGTCGCCACCCCGTCCTTGCCGAGCCACTGCCCGGCCTCGTTGCGCTGGTAGGTCTGGCCGTCGTGGCCTTGCACCCGGTCCTGCTGGGCACGGGCACTTTCCACAGCGGCAGGAACCGCTACCCCGTAGTCCTGCCCACGCTGGGCGGCATGGCTCTCCAGGTAGGCCTGGGCGATGGCCTCGCGGCCGTTGGCGATGTTGCCCTCGATCCGTGCCAAGGCTTCTTGGTTCAGGCGCTGCGCCTGCTCTGCATTCGCGATCTGGGGCTCATAGACACCTCGGTCGTTGACGCCGTCCACCCCCGTCTTGACCTGGCGCTCCCACTTCTCCGTGTCTGGATTGCGGTGCCAATTTTGGTTGTCCAACCCAATCCGATCGCCGGGCTGGGCCGGCAGGTTGAAGGGGTCCTGCGGCGGCGGGGCTTTGCCCAGCGCGAACTCGGCGGCCTTGGCATTCGCCATGGCACCCAATTCCTGAGACTTTACGTAGCTGGCGCCGACGGATATTTGGACAGGGGCTTCGCGCCCATCAGCGGCGCGCTCGAACGCGCCTTGGCGCTCCCAATCTCGTCCGTTGAACCTCCAGTCCACGCCGGCCCGATCGGTCTGGTGGAAGATGTCGCGGTTCTCTTTGAGGTCGACGGCCTTGTCGAAGGCCTTGCTCATCAAGACCGCGTCGCCCACCACCAAGGCCGCAGGCACAAAGCCGCCGCTGCTGCCCAGCGCGGCCGCGGTGGACGCGCCGCCGGCCCAGCCGCCCAGGTTGCGCGCAACGGCGTGATTGACCTCCGACTGCGCGGCGGTGAGGTTGCCCTGCTCCATCAGCGTGGCCGCCGTGCGGGCGGTCATCACCGCATCCGCCCCGGTCGCCAAGAGTCCGCCGGCACGGGTGAGCCCACGCGCGGACGCCTCGCCCATCAACAGCTCCATGGCGACTTCGCCACGCTGTCCGCGCGGCACGCGAATGTTCTGTGCGGCTTCCGGACCCAGCACCTGCTCGACCTTGAGGATGCCCTGCTCGGACAACACCACGCGCCCGTCGTGATGAGCGTTGGCGATGGCGAGCGACAACCCGCTGCGCTGAAGCTGGATATCCCCGCCTCGAACGATTGCGGCGTTGCTGACCTGGATTTGGTTGAGCGTGGTGACGATGCGCGACTCGGAATGCGCGACGGCACCCCAGCCGTGGTCCACCCCCACAAAGCCCTTCAGGGCTTCAATCTGTTGGGCATGGGTCTGCTGGTAGATCGGGATATCGCGGAAAAAGTCTTGAACCTTTTGGTTGGTCTGTGCAGGGGTTAAACCAACGGGCGTATTGGTGTTCAAATCGCCGTTGATCAGGCCTACTTTGACGGTATCGCGCAAGTGCTCGACGCGCTGGACAACACGGTCCATCGCCGTTGGGTCGCCCTCCAACATGGCTTGACCATCTCTGGAGCGTTCAATGAGCCGCAATTGCGACAGCATTCCATACTGATATTCGCCGAGTGGGCCACCGCTATGCGGCGTGATGCCCATCGTTTGAGCGAACGAGGGGTTGGCCGGCAGGAACAGTCGGTTTTCCGGAGCGTGGATGTCAAACTTCCCCACCCGTTGCAACTCATCAAGCAACTCGCTGTTCTTCAGCGTCTGCTGCTCGATGTTGTGGTGGTCCTGGAAAAGCGTTCGGTAGTTCGGCACGGATCAGGCTCCTTCCTGGTGACCTTGTGGCTCGCCTTATCGGTTGACCACGTCGTAGAACCAGAGGCCGTCCGATTGTCCATCGGTGCCGATACCGGCTGCTTCCACGGCGTCCTTGAAAAACCGGTCGCAGAAAACACCCCCGTGGAAAGCCAACCTAAAAACGTGCGCATCACCGAGGACATCACGCTTGAAAGCCAGGCGAATTTCACCCGTCAGGTCGTAATACTTGCCCTCCTCGAAATCATCACTGACTTCGATGTTGAGCATAGATGCATCCTCATCCAACGCATCCAATGTGCGAATCACTTCACACAGGTAAACGTTTGGCCCCTTCGAGCCATCGGCCAAGCGATAGTCTGTCTCGACAAACGCGAACGCCCCAGGATCGACCGCTTCCATCACTCGACGCAGGCGCTCTGACACCAGCCAGTAGCCGCTGAATCCCCCTTCCAGGTCTTCAGGAGGCACGCCTTCACTGGGGTGGTAGACCAGGCGTGGAACCTCGCGCAAAGCAGGAAATCCGCCATCCTTTGGCCTCAGAATCAGCCTAGGCGGAGTGAGGAGTGCCTCTCGGTTCTCAAAGACAACTCCATGGCCTTTCCCCCCGCGCCGAACGTCCGGCTGCAGGTGGAAGAACTCCCCTTTCTTGGGTTGATTGGTCGTCGTTGTTTCCATGCGTTCCGTCCCGTCCACCTGGGTATGGTCTCCACCTCAATCGGGCAGAGTCTACCGCCCCTATCGCCGACTGGGGCAGACAAAAGAGCGCATGCCCAACCCTAGCCACTCGCTCTACCATGGCGAGCAGAGTCAGCGCCTAACCGGCTGCCACCCTGCCCGAGCTGCCTCTTCAGGGCTGCAGAACATGCGCTCGCCGTGGCTCAGGTCGATGCTGGTTCGCTCGTAATCCCGCTGCCCAGGAACGTGGTAGATTTTCTTGCCTTGGCGAGAGATGTTGCCCTTGATGCGGCATCCGCTGGACACGGACGGCGTGGTCACCTGAGCCTGGCGTGCGGCCTGCTCACGCTTGCCGCGCCGATAGTCGGCGGGCATCTGGAAGGGCCCTTGCCAGAGGTTCCGCTGGTGCTGGCGTGCGTCCGCTTCGTCAGCGATGAACGCTGTTGAGTATTGGCGATACGCGACCGCCCAGCCTGAGCGCGCCATCCAACGGTTGACGGACTGCCCCTGGACGAAGCACTCCGCAACCACCCGGCCATAGCGGTCGGTGTCCTTGGGTTGTCAGCGAACGGTCTTGTCCAGCACGTAGCCGTCCAGCGCGGCGGCGGACCGCCGGCCACAGGGCCAGGAGCGTCCGTCCTTGGCGGTGCATTGCTGGGCGCTTTCCGGGGCATCGATGCCTCACAGGCGGATGCGCTGCTTCGCCACGGTGAGGGTATCGCCGTCCGTGACGGTCGCGCGGCCGACCAACTCTGCTGCCACGCCAGGAATCGAAGCAAAAACCAAAGACAGAACCAACAGACCCTTCAACGCCATCAACAACGACTTCCTCTACGCGCACGCTCAGGTGGCGAGCGCCAGTTCAAACACGGTCCGACACTTTAGCGGAAGCGGGAAACGGGGCCGACCAACTCGCCAACCCTTCAATCCCGACGCACGTTCCTGGTGTGGCCGCCGCCGATCTCCTCTACGACAACGAACTCGCTCACCAGCCAACCGTATGCGTCGCTCAAGGCATCGGCGATACCCTCTTCGCTCTCGCATTCAACTGTGGCTTCGGCCGGCAACGCAGGACGCTTGCCATCGGTCTCCCAGACAATCCCTCGCACGTGAAACGCTTTCATTCCTGCTCCATGGATGTGCATCTGCCTTGGCAGGCTAGCGTCGGCACGCTGCATAGGTGAAGGGGTGGGCTATGCCCACCCCCTACTGGCCAAGCTGGTGTGCTGGTGGCCGCCGATGATCAGGTGGTCGAGGACTCAAATGTCGAAGAGGCGAAGCGCTTGCTTCAGGCGCTCGGTGACCTGGCGGTCGGCGTCGCTGGGCTCCGGGTTTCCGCTCGGATGGTTATGGAAGAGGATGACGGCGGCAGCGTTGAGGTCCAGGGCACGCTTGGCAACGACTCGGCTGTGGACTTCGCAGCCGTCGATGGTGCCGCTGAAGAGATGCTCGGTGGCGAGGATGTGGTGCTTGGTATCCAGGAAGATGGCACCGAAGACTTCGTGAGGCAGGTGGGCGCAGCGGGCGACCAAGTAGCTGCCGGCGTGGATGGGGTTGTGGATCCGGCCTCGCCGCTGGAGGCGCTGTTCCAGGATGTTGGCGGCGGCGAGCAAGATGCCCTCCTCGTCCATCGGGAGCTGGTATTGGGCCGTGCGGTCCTGGGTGTTGCGCTTCATCGGTTCTTCTCCACCAGCGCGTTGTGCGCCTCGTGGGAACCGGCAGGCGGAGCGCCAGGCCCAACTGCACCCGGGAGTGAGCACCGCGGCAGCGGCGCGCAGCGGAGAGCCGAAACAGAGCGTCAGCGCCGAGGAGGAGGCTCGCCCTTGCGGTCGGGACAGCGAAGCTAAGGTCCCTTTAAGAGGCACAGCGCTGGTAAAAAGCACCGGTGCGCTTGCCATCCCTACCGAAGGGCACAGAACCCTTTACATTAGAATGACCAGACCAATCCAAGGACGAGAAAAATGCCCAAATATGATCTTGTAAGCCAGGAAGACGAATGGGGTTGCGCCGCTGCTTGCGTGGCGTCCCTGCTGGACATCCCATACTCTCGAGCGAAGCGTCTTCTAGAAAAAGAGAAGCGTGCCGGGATAGACGATGAGCCAGAAGGATTTGAGATCGATGAAATCGCCAGGGCTCTTTACAGCAAAGGCGTGAAAGTCATCGCTGACTGGAACCCTCCTTCGAAGCTTCCCAGTGGCACCATCGTGTGCGTGCACAGCCGGACCCGATATGCAAGCCATCACTACTTGCTCAAGGTCCCTGGCGGCTACATGGATCCGTGGTTCGACCTCAAAGAGAATGGCCGAGAGGCAAAGATGCGCAAGGACATCCCGAAAGGGACCAAAATTGTTGTCGCGCTGATCCCAACGAAAAAGTAGTCGACCACCCTAAGGCGGGCGACGACGTCGTATAAGGTGGCCCCAGTGCAGCAATGCAAGAAGGCAAGTCTTGTTTCCGGTCGACTCAGCGACGACCTAGAGGAGGGACCTGCTACGACGCGGGCACTGGCGCCACTGCTTCAACGGGCCGGCTTCTTGAGCACATGGCAACACCAAAGCGCTCCGCTCCCGGGAATCCAGTGGAAAGACAGCCACCATTCCTAATAAGTGGCACTGCCTTCGCTCGCTGGATATCGACAACCTGCGACGTCCCCCCGCTTTCAGTAGCGTGGCTCTTTAGAGTCCGGGTTTCATCGTAGCGGCTTTGGCCGCTAGCTGTGATCTCTCAGTAGGTTGTTCATCCGGGGCATCTCTGGAAGATGGGGGTTACCAAGCCAACCCAGCCCCCAGGAGCCCCGGATGAACCTGCATAAACATGCCCGTTTGAGCCCTCGCGGTCGAGCCCTGCTGGTGGATCGCATCCTTGTTCATGGTCTTGTCCCTTATACACATCTG
>NZ_NQYT01000034.1:0-60018 GCF_009192935.1 Xanthomonas sp. LMG 12461 | reverse complement strand
CGGCCTGGCGCCAGGCCGCCTCGGCCTTGATCCGCGCATCCTGCGCCGCGGCCAGGCGCACATTCAGTTCGCTCATGTTCTGCGTCGGCAGCGACGGCTTGTCCTCGCCCATCGACACGATCTGTTCCTGGCTGGAATAGTCGACCGCGTTCTTCTCCGACTCCTCGACCTTGTCGCGCAGCTGCGCCAGGCGGTCAGACAGGTAGCGCGCGGCGAACGAGGACGCCTGCAGCCGGCGTTCCTGGGTCGAGGCGATGAACATCTTGGCGTAGGTGTTGGCCACGCGCGTGGCCAGCACCCGGTCGGGCGAATCGAAGTTGATCCGCACCAGCCGCGAATCGCGCACCGGCTCGATGGTCAACGCATCCAGCACCGGGCCGACCAGCGCGTTCTCCGCCGCGGCAGCGCGCGCCTGCGGCGTCGGCGCACGCCCGTCGCCGTTGTCCTGCAGCTTCTCCAGGGCTTCGTCGACCAGCGGCTTGAACGCCGGCGCCTCGGTCAGCTTGGCCTCGCGGATCACCTGCCGCGCCAGCGACCGGCTGCCGAGCAGTTCGTACTGGGTCTGGTAGAAGTCGCGATCCTGCGGCGATTCCACCGGCATCAGGTTGGCGACATTGGCGACGTTGAGCGATTCGCGCTCGATCTGCAGCACGCTGGTGGCGCGGTACTTGGGCGTCATCAGCAGGAGGACCAGCAACGCCAGCAGGACGACTGCCCCGGTGATGCCGATGATCAGCCAACGCTGCCGGTACAGCGCATTCCAGTAATCCAGCAGGCCGATGTCGGCCGGGCTCAGCGGCGCACCCACAGGACGCGGGCGCGGCGCGGAAACGGGAGGCAAGGTGGAGGCGCTCATCGGTAGGCCCTCCAGACCATCACGAACGGGGTCAGCTGCACCACGGTGCGCAGCAATACCAGCGCATCGGAGCGGTACACCACCACGATGTCGCCGCCGTAGATCGCCGGATCCGGCGCGGCGCCCTTCTGGATCTCGCGCAGATCGAAACGCGCCAGCATCTTCTGTCCACCGACGGTGCGGAACACCACCACATTGCCGCGGCTAGCCACGTCGCTGACGCCCTTGCCCAGCGACAGCGCCTGCTGCAGGGTCAAGGCGGAGCCCTGGATGGGATAGATGCCCGGCTCGCTGACCGCGCCGGTGACCGTGACCCGGTTGCCGGTGAACTCGTCGACCAGCACCGACACCTGCGGGTTCTGCAGATAGCCGTTGCGGTAGCGGTCGGCGATCTCCTTCTGCAGCGCATTGACGCTGGAGCCGGCGGCTTTCACGTCGCCGATCAGCGGCAACGAGATGCGGCCCTCGTTGTCGACCCGCACCTGCCGTTCCAGGTCGTCGACCTGGAACACCTTGACCGTGAGCAGGTCGCCCGGGCCGAGCAGGTATTCCGGCTTGCCCATTGAAGCGGCAAGCGGATCGCCCGCCGGCAGATCGGTACGCATCGCCGGCCCGCTGCTGCATGCAGACAGCAGCCCCAGGCAGAACAGGGCCAGCGCCCAGTGGAAGGTCACGGAAAGTTTACCCATGCGCGATGCTGATGCCCTCTGTCGATTGGTTTTCGAAGCGCCGCACTCCCCCAGCCGGCCAGGGTTCCGTTCCCGGTCGGAGGATGATTGCGGTGTCAATTCCTGCCTGGGACGAACGGCCCTGGCCAACAGCGAAGCTTCGTGTTGCAACGCACTATGGCACAGGCATCTGCCGCCACCAAGGCGTTACCCGACATTTTTTTGACGCAGTAACGCGAGGGTTCAACTACATGTCCGGCTATTCAGCGTAGCAAGGGCCCGTGAACGTTCCATCGACGCGATGTTAACGTGATCAATGTCAACGCATTGACGCTGCGTAGCTCCCAGTTCCCATGGGGCTTTCCGCTCTGGTGGGGCGACGACCTCGTCGCGGGACAGCGCAATCCCGCGCATTTTGTCTACGGCGACGCGCCAGCCTCCCTGCGCCGATACAGATCGCCCTATGTCGCGATACCGACACGCATTGCCATCCCGGCGGGTACCCCATTCCCCACATCGGCCATACGCGCGCCGCCGATCCGACGCGCCCAAACAAAAAGGCCCATGTCGCAGACATGGGCCTTCGAAAGATGGTCGGGGTAGCCGGATTCGAACCGACGACCACTAGTCCCCCAGACTAGTGCGCTACCAGGCTGCGCTATACCCCGGTGTGTTGCGTCTCCGCCGTCATGGCGGACCCGCCTTGCGGCGAGCTGGCGATTATAGCGGGTTTGCCGCGGCCATTCCTAGCGGCAGCGCCGCCGCCATGGCTCACCGCCGCAGCAACTGCAGGACTTCTTCCAACTCCTGCCGCACCTGCTTGATGATCTGGTTGCTCAGCGCCGATTCCTGGCGGGCACCCTCGCCTTCCAGGCGCAGGCGCGCACCGCCGATGGTATAGCCCTGTTCGTACAGCAGGCTGCGGATCTGCCGCACCATCAGCACGTCGTGGCGCTGGTAGTAGCGCCGGTTGCCGCGCCGCTTGACCGGTTCCAGGCTGGGGAATTCGGTCTCCCAGTAGCGCAGCACATGCGGCTTGACGTCGCACAGCTCGCTGACCTCACCGATGGTGAAGTAGCGCTTGGCCGGAATCGGCGGAAGTTCGCGGTTACTGCCCGGGTCCAGCATAAGCCTCCACTCGCTCCTTGAGCTTCTGTCCGGGGCGGAAGGTCACCACCGTCCGCGCCGAAATCGGGATCTCTTCGCCGGTCTTGGGATTGCGGCCGGGCCGTTGGTTCTTGCGGCGCAGGTCGAAGTTGCCGAAACCGGACAGCTTCACCTGCCGCCCCTGCTCGAGCGCATCGCGCAGCACGTCGAAGAACGCATCGACGAATTCCTTGGCCTCGCGCTTGTTCAGCCCGACTTCGTCGAACAACCGCTCGGCCATTTCCGCTTTGGTCAACGCCATCGCCCTGCTATCCCCTGTCCTTCTCAACCACGCATCCGCGCGTCGTGTTCCCGCGCCAGCGCGGCCACCGCATCGGCGACCACCGCCTCCACGTCGCGGTCTGTCAGAGTGCGCGTGTTGTCCTGCAAAATCAAGCCCATAGCGAGACTCTTGCAACCAGCCTCGACCCCCGCGCCGACGTAGCGGTCGAACAGCACCACCTCGCGCAGCAAGGGCCCGACCGCCGCGCGCACGCTGCGCGCCAGCGCCGCCCAACTCACTGCGTCCGGCACCACGACCGCCAGGTCGCGACGCACCGACGGGAACCGCGACAGCTCGGCGGCGCGCGGCAGGGCACGCGCGGCCAGCGGCGCCAGGTCCAGCTCGAACGCCAGCACGTCCACGTCGACCTGCATCGCCTGCAGCAGCCGCGGGTGCAGTTGGCCGATCCAGCCGATCCGCACGTCGTCGCGATAGACGTCGGCCGACCGGGTCGGATGCGCGAACGGATGCGTCGACGGCCGGTAGTCCAGGCGTGCGCCGGAGGCCGCGGCCAAGGCGTCCAGGTCGCCCTTGAGGTCGTGGAAATCGACCTTGCGCGCCGGCAGGCCCCATTGCAGGGCGTCGGCATCGCCGCACACCGCCGCCGCCACCCGTTGGGTTTCGGTCGGCGCGGCGCCGGCTTCCGCCGCCGCGGCGAACACCTTGCCAAGCTCGAACAGGCGCACGCGCCCGGCCTGGCGCGCGGCGTTGCGGCCCAGCGCGGCGACCAGCCCCGGCAGCAGCGACGGACGCATCACCGCCAGTTCGGCGCTGAGCGGATTGGCCAGGGCCACGCGCCCGTCGTGCAGGCCCCACTGGTCCAGCAGCGCAGCATCGACGAAGGCGTAGTTGATGGTTTCCAGCAGATCGCGCGCCAGCAACTGGCGACGCACGCTGCGCTCGTCCAGCTGGGTCTCGCTGTCCATGGCGATGCGCGTGGCGCCGCCGGGCAAGGTGGTCGGCAGGCGGTCGTAGCCGTGGATGCGCGCCAGCTCCTCGATCAGATCCTCTTCGATGGCGATGTCGAAGCGGCGGCTCGGCGCGGTGACCTGCCAGCCGTCGGCCGAGGCGACCACGTCCATGCCCAGCGCGCGCAGGATGCGCTCGACGTCGGCGTCGGCGATCTCGATGCCGAGCACGCGCAGGATGCGCGCGCGGCGCAGCGCGATCGGTGCCGGCGCCGGCAGGAATTCGGGCAAGGCGGCCTCGACCACCGGGCCGGCGCGCCCGCCGGCCAGCTCCAGCACCAGTCGCGTCGCCAGCTCCAGCGCCTGCCGCGGCAGCGCCGGGTCCACGCCGCGCTCGAAGCGGTGGCCGGCATCGGTGTGCAGGCCGAGCTTGCGCCCGCGGCCCATGATCGCGGCCGGGGCGAAATGCGCGGCCTCCAGGAACACGTGGCGGGTGGTCTCGGTGACGCGGGTGGCGTGGCCGCCCATCAGGCCTGCCAGCGCCACCGGCCGATCGGCATCGGTGACCAGCAGGAACGCCGGATCCAGCACGGCCTCGCGGCCATCGAGCAGGGTCAGGGTCTCGCCTTCGCACGCGTGGCGCACGCCGACCGGGCCCTGCAAGGTGTCCAGATCGAAGGCATGCATCGGCTGGCCCAGTTCCAGCATCACGTACTGGGTGATGTCCACCAGCAGCGACAGCGGACGCACGCCGCTGCGGCGCAGGCGTTCGGCCATCCACAGCGGCGTCTTCGCCGCCGGATCCAGGTCCTCGACCACGCGGCCGCAGTAACGCGGCGCGTCGGCGCCCGCACCAAGCGTCACCGGCAGCGTGCGCTCGCTGCTCACCGCGGCCGGCGTCACCGCCAACGGCAGCACGTCGCTGCCGCAGGCCGCGGCCACGTCGTAGGCGATGCCGCGCACGCCGAAGCAGTCGGCACGGTTGGGGGTGAGCTTGATCTCGATGCTGGCGTCGGGCAGGCCCAGATACTCGATCAGCGCCTGGCCGATCGGCGCATCGTCGGGCAGTTCGAACAGGCCGGACGCATCGCTGTCCAGGCCCAGCTCCTTGGCCGAGCACAGCATGCCGTTGGACGCGACCCCGCGCAGCTTGGCCGGCTTGATCGCGATGCCGCCGACCTGCGCACCCACCAGCGCCAGCGGCGCGACCAGGCCCGCGCGCGCATTGGGCGCACCGCAGACGATCTGCAGCAGCTCGCCCTGCCCGGCATCGACCCGGCACACCTGCAGCCGGTCGGCCTCGGGATGCGGCGCAGCCTCGACGATCCGCGCCACCACCACCTGCTGCAGGCCGTCGCCGAGCGGCACGACCTCCTCGACCTCCAGGCCGATGGCGGTCAGGGTCGCGGTGAGCTGCTCACGCGTGGCCTGGGTCGGAACGTGGCTGCGCAGCCAGTTTTCGCTGAATTTCATGGAAGGGCCGGGAATCGGGAATGGAGAATGGGGAATCGAAGACGCGGTCTACTAGGAACGGAAACGGAGAGGGGAAACGAGCCTTTGCGTTGCTTTGCCCATTCCCGATTCCCGTTTCCCGACTCCCAGCCTCAAGCAAACTGCCGCAGGAACCGCACGTCGTTCTCGAAGAAGGCGCGCAGGTCGTTGACGCCGTAGCGGAGCATCGCGAAGCGCTCCACGCCCATGCCGAAGGCGAAGCCGGTGTAGCGCTCCGGGTCGATGCCGACGTTGCGCAGCACGTTCGGGTGCACCATGCCGCAGCCGAGCACTTCCAGCCAGCGGGTGCTGCCGTCGGGCTGCTGCCAGGCGATGTCGACCTCGGCGCCGGGCTCGACGAAGGGGAAGTAGCTGGGACGGAAGCGCATCTGGAAATCGCGCTCGAAGAACGCGCGCACGAATTCGGCCAGGGTCCCCTTGAGGTCGGCGAAGGTCGCGTGCTCGTCGACCAGCAGGCCTTCGACCTGGTGGAACATCGGCGAATGGGTCTGGTCGCTGTCGCTGCGGTAGACCTTGCCCGCGGCGATCATGCGCAGCGGCGGCGCATGCTCCCCCATGTAGCGCACCTGCACGCCCGAGGTGTGGGTGCGCAGCAGGCGGCCGTCGCCGAAATAGAAGGTGTCGTGCATCGCCCGCGCCGGGTGGTGCGGCGGGAAATTCAACGCCTCGAAGTTGTGCCAGTCGTCCTCGATCTCGGGGCCGTCGGACAGCTCGTAGCCCAGCCGCGCGAAGATCTCGGTGATGCGCTCCAGGGTGCGGGTGACCGGATGCAGCCCGCCGCGTTCGCCGCGTCGCCCCGGCAGGGTCACGTCGATGCGCTCGGCGGCCAGGCGCGCGTCCAGTGCCGCGGTCTCCAGCAGCGTGCGGCGCTCGGCCAGCGCGGCGGACACCGTGTCGCGCGCGCGGTTGATCGCCTCGCCGGCCAGCTTGCGCTGCTCCGGCGCCAACGCGCCGAGCTGCTTGAGCTGGGCGGTGATGCTGCCGCTCTTGCCGAGCAGCGCGACCCGCAGTTGCTCCAGCGCCTCCGGACTCTGCGCCGCGGCGATGTCCGCCAGCGCTTGCCCGCTCAGGGAATCGATCTCACTCATTGCACTCGCGCCTCACTGCTCCGGCCGAACCCGTGGCCACCGTGTCCCGCCGATGCGGAACCTCCCTACCCGGCAGGCGCCCCGTCGCCGGGGTGCCCAAAAACGCAAAAGGGGAAGGACTTGCGCCCTTCCCCTGCATGCCTGCGATGGCTCCCGCCGAAACCCCGCACGTGGACGCACGGGTTTCTGCAAGGGACTCGCAAACTTATGCCGCCAGCGCGCCCTTCGCCTTCTCCGCCAGGGCGGCAAAGCCCTGCGCGTCGTGAACGGCGATGTCCGCCAGCACCTTGCGGTCGAGGGTGATGCCGGCCTTGAGCAGGCCGTTCATGAAACGGCTGTAGCTCATGCCGTTGATGCGGGCCGCCGCATTGATGCGGGTGATCCACAGCGAACGGAAATTGCGCTTCTTCTGCTTGCGGCCGATGTAGGCGTACTGCTGCGCCTTGATCACCGCCTGCTTGGCGACGCGGAAGACCTTGCGACGGGCGTTGTAGTAGCCCTTGGCGAGGTTCAGAACTTTCTTGTGACGACGGCGCGCCTGGACGCCACGCTTGACTCGAGCCATGGTTCAGTCCTCAGAGGTAGGGAAGCATACGGTCCAGACGGCCTGCGTCCTCGGCACGGACGTGGTTCGTCTGCCGCAGGTTGCGCTTCCGCTTGGTCGCTTTCTTGGTGAGGATGTGGCTACGGTTGGCGTGGCCGGCCTTGTACTTGCCGGAGGCGGTCTTGCGGAAACGCTTGGCCGCCGCCCGGTTGGTCTTGATCTTGGGCATTGCAATGTCCTTGATGGTGTTTTGTCACTGGTCAGGGCGGTGGCTGCGCCACACTTTCCGTCCGTGCCCTTACCTGCTTGTAAGCCCTTGATCCACTGAGGATCCGGGCGGGTCCTATTGCCGCGCGAGCGGCAAACCCGATGAACTGGGCCGCGCATTATGCCAGGGCTTGGAATGCCTTGCAAATCATGCGGTTCGGTGGGCACGCACTGGCGCGCCGGGAATCGAGAATGGGGACTAGGGAATCGAAAACGGCACGCACGGCGTCACCACGCAGCCTGCGCCGGGGCAAAAAACGCGGGGATGACCATGACGGTGGGCGCCGTTGGCGCCCGTGCGGCCGCGCGCCCGCACGGGGCGGGGCGCGATCCCGGACTGGGTCAGCGCTTCTTCGGCGCGATCATCATCACCATCTGCCGGCCTTCCAGGCGCGGACGCGATTCGATGACGATGTCTTCGCCCAGATCGGCCTCGATCCGCGCGGCCATTTCGCGACCGAGCTCCTGATGGCTCATCTCGCGGCCGCGGAAACGGATATTGACCTTGACCTTGTCGCCCTCCTCGATGAAACGGCGCATGTTGCGCAGCTTGATCTGGTAATCGCCTTCGTCGGTGACCGGACGGAACTTGATTTCCTTGATCTCGACCTGCTTGGTCTTCTTCTTGGCTTCGTTGGCCTTTTTCTGCTGCTCGAACTTGAACTTGCCGAAGTCCATGATCTTGCAGACCGGCGGATCGGCCTGCGGCTGGATCTCGACCAGATCGAGTCCATCCTCTTCGGCCAGCGCCAGCGCTTCGTCGCGGGTCAACACGCCGACCATCTCGCCGTCCGCGCCGATCACGCGCACGCGCGGCACGCGGATCTCTTGGTTCTTGCGGTTCTGTTTGTTGTCAGGGGTACTGATGTTGCAATCTCCCAGGGGAATCGGACTGGCGCGGACGGAGGCTCCGTCCGCACCAGGGTGGTGTCACGCCAACTGCTCGGCGCGCAGCCGTTCGGCGAAGGCGGCGACCGACATGGTGCCCAGATCCTCCCCCGATCGCGTACGGACCGCAATCGCGCCGTTTTCCGTCTCGCGGTCGCCCGCGACCAACAGGTACGGCACCCGCTGCAGCGTGTGTTCGCGAATCTTATAACCGATTTTTTCGTTCCGCAAATCGGCCTCGATGCGGAAGCCTTGATTTGCAAGGAGTTTCCGCACGTTGTCTACATAGTCTGCCTGTGCGTCCGTGATGTTCATGACCACGGCCTGCACCGGCGCCAGCCAGGCCGGGAACATGCCGGCGTGATGCTCGATCAGGATGCCGATGAACCGCTCCATCGACCCGACGATGGCCCGGTGCAGCATGACCGGATGCTTCTTCTGGCTGTGCTCGTCCACGTATTCGGCGCCGAGGCGGCCGGGCATCATGAAATCCACCTGCATGGTGCCGAGCTGCCAAGTGCGGCCGATCGCGTCCTTCAGGTGGTACTCGATCTTCGGGCCGTAGAAGGCGCCCTCGCCCGGCAGTTCCTGCCACTCCACGCCGCAGGCGCCGAGCGCGGCGCGCAGGGCGGCCTCGGCCTTGTCCCAGGTGGCGTCGTCGCCGAGGCGCTTTTCCGGGCGCAAGGCGATCTTGATCTGGATGTCGTCGAAGCCGAAGTCGCCGTACACCTTCAGCGCCTGCTGGTGGAAGGCGGTGACCTCGGCCTCGATCTGCTGCTCGGTGCAGAAGATGTGGCCGTCGTCCTGGGTGAAGCCGCGCACGCGCAGGATGCCGTGCAGCGCGCCGGACGGCTCGTTGCGGTGGCAGGCGCCGAACTCGCCGTAGCGGATCGGCAGGTCGCGGTAGCTGTGCAGGCCCTGGTTGAACACCTGCACGTGGCCGGGGCAGTTCATCGGCTTGACCGCGTAGGTGCGCTTCTCCGACTCGGTGAAGAACATGTTGTCCTGGTAGTTGTCCCAGTGGCCGGACTTCTGCCACAGCGACACGTCCAGGATCTGCGGGCAGCGCACCTCGCCGTAGCCGCTGTCGCGGTAGACCTTGCGCATGTACTGCTCGACCACCTGCCAGATCGACCAGCCCTTGGGGTGCCAGAACACCAGGCCTGGGCCCTCTTCTTGGAGGTGGAACAGGTCCTGCTGCTTGCCGATCTTGCGGTGGTCGCGCTTGTCGGCTTCCTCCATGCGCAGGATGTAGGCCTCGAGCTGCTTCTTGTCGGCCCAGGCGGTGCCGTAGATGCGCTGCAGCTGCTCGTTCTTGGCGTCGCCGCGCCAGTAGGCGCCGGAGATGCGAGTCAGCTTGAAGGCCTTGAGGAAGCGCGTGTTCGGCACGTGCGGGCCGCGGCACATGTCCACGTATTCCTGGTGGTAGTACAGGCCCATCGCGGTGACGTCGTCGGGCATGTCCTCGATCAGGCGCAGCTTGTAGTCCTCGCCGCGCTGCTTGAACAGCTCGATGACCTCGGCGCGCGGGGTGACCTTCTTGATCACGTCGTAGTCCTGCGCGATCAGCTCCTGCATGCGCTTCTCGATCGCCGCCATGTCCTCGGGGGTGAACGGGCGCTCGCTGTAGATGTCGTAGTAGAAGCCCTCAGCGATGACCGGGCCGATCACCATCTTGACCTCGGGATACAGCTGCTTGACCGCGTGGCCGACCAGATGCGCGCAGGAGTGGCGGATGATCTCCACGCCCTCGGCGTCCTTGGCGGTGATCAAGCGCAGACTGGCGTCGTGGTCGATGAGGTCGCAGGCGTCGACCAGACGGCCATCGACCTGGCCGGCGATGGTCGCCTTGGCCAGGCCGGGACCGATGGACTGGGCCACGTCCATGGGGCTGACGGGGTATTCGAATTCGCGGCGGCTGCCGTCGGGGAGCGTGATCGTGATCATGGGAGTCGGCGGAAATGGAAAACGGGAGGACGGCGTCCGCGCCACCTCGGCGGCAGGCCAGCCTGGGCGCGGGACAGAAAGAAGGCGCCACAAGGGCGCCTGCTCGGACAGCCTTGGGCGGGAACTCAAGCGAGGGCGGTGGTAGTGCTCATGTCGCACGCTCGGCCGGCGTCGCCGCGGGCCACCCATGTCCGGATCAGGTCGATAGGCAAGAATGGTAAACCAGCTTTTACCAAAATGGTAATTGCGGCCGTTTACCAAAACGGTCATTCCTGGTGCGCGCCCGAGGCCTTCGCTGCGCCGCAGCAAGAGCTACAGCGGGCGCCATGGCATGCTTCGTCGACGTTTTCTCCGCACCCGGACGCGCCGTCATCAAAGGCAAGGCCACATCGCTGGACATCGCCTACCTGGCAGGCGTGTCGCAACCCACGGTCTCACGCGCACTGCGCGGCAGTCCGGCGGTCAACGAGCAGACCCGGCGCAAGATCCTGGCGATCGCGCGCGAGCTGAACTACAAGGTCGACAAGCACGCCTCCAGCCTGCGCCTGCGCAATGCCGGCACCCTGGCGTTGCTGTTCTTCGAAGACCCGACCACCGATGACTCGCTGATCAACCCATTCTTCCACTCGATGCTGGGCTCGATCACCCGCGCTTGCGCCCGCCATGGCTACGACCTGCTGGTGTCGTTCCAGCAGTTGTCGGACAACTGGCGCGCCGACTACGGCGACAGCCAGAAGGCCGACGGACTGATCCTGCTCGGCTATGGCGACTACCTGCAGGCGCAGCAACGGCTGCAGCACCTGGTCGACCAGGGTACGCACTTCGTGCGCTGGGGCGCGGTGCTGCCCGGGCAGCCGGGCGTGTCGATCGGCAGCGACAACTTCCAGGGCGGGCACGACATCACCGCGCACCTGCTGGCGCAGGGCCGCCGCCGCATCGCCTTCCTCGGCGACGCCTCCAACCATTACCCCGAATTCCTGGAACGCTACCGCGGCCACCTGCAGGCGCTGCGCGCGGCCGGCGCCGAGGCCACGCCGGCGCTGCAGGTCGATGCGATCACCACCGAGCAGTCCGGCTACGAGGCGGCGCTGGCGCTGCTCGGCCGCGGCGAGCGCTTCGATGCACTGTTCGCCGCCAGCGACCTGATCGCCATCGGCGCGCTGAAGGCCTTGCGCGAGCATGGCCTGCGCGTGCCCGAGGACGTGGCCCTGGCCGGCTTCGACGATATCCCGGTGGCGGCCAGCGTCGATCCGGCGCTATCGACGGTGCAGCAGGACACCAAGCTGGCCGGTGCAGTGCTGGTGGACACCCTGCTGGCGCAGATCGCCGGGCAGCCGGTGAGCAGCCGCACCCTGCCGGTGACGCTGGCGCTGCGCGGCTCCTCGCTGCGCGGCTGACGCGGCCGGCCTGCGTCACGGCAGCGCCGCCGCCTGTCATTGGCCGGGGACACCAGGAACCTGACGCAGCGTGCTCGCCGCACGCCGAGTCCCGCAGCCCTGCGCGACCCCGCAACGCCTGCCGCGCCGCGTTCAGTGCGCCGGCGCCACCCCGTCCTTGGCCGCCATCAGCCAGCGCAGCCGCGCGCGCAGGTCCGGGCGCACGATCGGCGCATCGGACAGGAAGACCCGCACGCCGTGTGCCGGCACCTCGGCGCGCAGGACATCGGTCACCTCGATGGCGCTGCCGTCGAAGCCGTCGTGCCAGGTGCCCGGCTGCAGGTAGCGGCGCACCTCCAGCGTGCGTGGCGCATCGCTCTTGTTCAGCAGCACCAGCGCGGTCTGGGTGCTGCCCGCATGCTGGAACACGCGGTAGAACACCGCCTCGTCGCCGGACAGCTGCAGGTTGAGCTGCAGGCCGCGCTGCAGCGCCGGGCTGCGCTGGCGCAGCGTGGCGATGCGCCGCAGCGGCGCGAAGATCGGGCTGCTCGGCGCCGCGTTCACCCGCTCCTGGCCGAAGTAGTTGCGGTTGCCGGCATGCTCGGCGCGCCCGCGCATGAAGCCGGTCTCCGAGCCGTAGTAGATCACCGGGATGCCGCGGGCGGTGAACAGCCAGTTGTGCGCGTCGATGAAGCCGGCGTCGCTGGCGTCCAGCCGCGCCATGTCGTGGTTGTCGTAGAAGGTCATCAGCTCGTACGGATTGGCGTACGGGCCGCGTTCCAGGTACAGCGCCGGCTGCAGCGTCTCGTAGCCGCGCTGGGCATGGCCGAACGTCGCCGCCAGTGCCTGCTTGAGCGGGAAATCCAGCACGCTGACGCCGGCGTTGCTGGCCCAGGTGTGGCCGGCGATCTTGTGCGCGTTGTAGTCGAAGTCCTCGCCGAACATGAACATGCCCGGGCGCTGCGCGCGGATGCGGCGCACGAACTCGTGCCAGAAGCTGTCCGGCATCCAACCGATGGTGTCGATCCGGAACGCATCGGCGCCCTGCCCCAGCCACTGCGAATAGGCGCCGACCAGATACTCCATCACCGCCGGGTTGCGCTCGTTGAAATCGGATAACTGCGCCAGGTTGCCGCCGGTGTTGTAGAACGCGTGCAGCGGGTTGTGCGCCGGGTCCAGCTTGGACGGCGGCAGGTTCTGGTGGTCGGCGATCAGTTTGCCGTCGCGGTCGAACACCTGGCCGAACATCGGCTGCCGCTTGGGCATGGTCCAGGCCGGCGAGCCGTGATTGCCGACGATGTCCAGCACCACCTTCAACTGCTGCGCGTGCATCGCCTGGGTGAAGCCGGCGAAATCCAGACCGGGGCTCGGCAGATGTTCGTCGAGCTTGTAGAAATTGACGCCCCAGTAGCCGTGGTAACCGGTCTTGCCACGGTCGCTCAACGAGCTGCCCCAGGTGATCGGCTTGCCGCCGGTGAAGGCCTCGTCCGGGTTGTCGACGATCGGGGTGATCCACACCGCGCCGAAGCCCAGGTCGCGGATGTAGCCGGCGTTGTCGACCACGCCCTTGAAGTCGCCGCCGAGGTAGCCGATGTTGTCGCTCTCGCCCGGCGGCGCCGGGATCGGGATATCGAAGGTGCGATGCGCACCGCCCTGGTTGCGGTGATCGTTGCCGGGATCGCCGTTGACGAAGCGATCGGTGACCACGAAGTACACCGCCTCGCTGGCGAACGGCTCCAGCGTGCCGTAGAACTCTTCCTGCGCAGGCGCCTGGGCCTGCGCCGACCCAGCGCAGGCGCCCAGCAGGGCCAGCGCCAACAGCGACATCCGATCGATCATGCGTTCGCTCCCGAATCCGACGGCACCCACAGCACGCACAGCGCCGCCACCAGCAGGCTGCCGCCGCCGATCGCCAGCGCGTACAGCGGCCGGCCGCCGAGCCAGTGCGTGAGCACGAAGCCCAGCACGCTGACCGCGACCAACTGCGGGATCACGATGAAGAAATTGAAGATGCCCATGTACACGCCCATCTTCGCCGCCGGCACGCTGTCCGATAGCAAGGCGTAGGGCAGCGACAGGATCGAGGCCCAGGCGAAGCCCACGCCGACCATCGACAGCAACAGCCACTGCGGATCGCGGATCCACAGGAACGACAGCAGGCCGGCCGCGCCCAGGCACAGGTTCAGCAGATGACTCACGCGCAGCCCGCAGGCGCGCACCAGCAGCGGAATGGCGATCGCGGCCAGTGCGGCGAAGCCGTTGTAGGCGGCGAACAGCACGCCGACCCAGTTTGCCCCGTCGTTGTAGGCCACCGAGGTCGCGTCGTGGGTGCCGTAGTGGGTCTGGGTGACGGCGGCGGTGGTGTAGATCCACATCGCGAACAGCGCGAACCAGGAGAAGAACTGCACCCAGGCCAGGCGCCGCATCGCCTGTGGCATGGTCTGCAGATCGCAGACGATCGCCGCCAGCATGTGTCCGCGGCGCAGGCGCGGCGCCACGCCCTGTAGCACGCCGTAAGCGATGCACAGGCCGGCCAGCACGTACAGCATGCGGTCGCCGCCGCTGAAGGCGATCGCCGCCGCCCCGGCAATGCCCACCGCGCACCACAGCGCAGCGGCGCCATCGACACGACGCGGTTGCGCCGCCGCGGCGGCCGCCGTGGCGACGTCGCTACCGTGCAGCTCTTCGGGCGGATACTCGCGGGTGCGCAGCACGGTCCAGCCGATGGACAGGAACAGCACCGCGCCGCCGAAATAGAACGCGTAGCGCACCGTCGCCGGCACCTCCCCGGGGCCGGCGGTGTTGCTGACGCCCCAGTGCGCCAGCAGCCACGGCAGCATGCTCGCCACCACCGCGCCGACACCGATGAAGAAGCTCTGCATCGCATAGCCGGTGGCGCGCTGGCGCGTCGGCAACTGGTCGCCGACGAAGGCGCGGAATGGCTCCATCGAGATGTTGATCGAGGCGTCCAGCACCCACAGCGTGCCGGCCGCGACCCACAGCGCCGGCGAGTTCGGCATCACCAGCAGGGCCAACGTGGTGAACAGCGCGCCGACCATGAAGTACGGGCGACGCCGGCCGAAGCGGTTCCAGGTGCGGTCGGACAGGTAGCCGACGATGGGCTGCACGATCAGGCCGGTCAACGGTGCGGCGATCCACAATCCCGGCACCTGCTCCATGTCCGCGCCCAGGGTCTGGAAGATGCGGCTGGCGTTGGCGTTCTGCAGCGCGAAGCCGAACTGGATACCGAGAAAGCCGAAGCACATGTTCCAGATCTGCCAGAACGATAGCGCCGGCTTGGCGCGTGGCACGGCGCTCATGGGCGCTCCTCGATCGGGCCGGCCGGCGCGATCAGCAGCGCGGCGACATCGGCGGCATTGACCACGCCATCGGCGCCGCCCTGGCCACCGGTGTAGCGCGCGAAGTGCTGCAGTGCGCTCATGTTTGCCGCCGGCAGCAGCCGCGCGACGCAAGGTTGCCCGGCCTGCAGCTCGAACAGCGCCGTCGTGGAGGTCTGCTCGCCGACGCTGTGCGGCATCACCAGCGGTTGCGACTGTGCTGGCGCGGCGCCGCACTGCACCTGCAGGCGTCTGACCGCGGCGGTGACGCCGGTGTTGATCGGCCCATGCGCATTGAGGTAGCGCACGCTCAGCCGGTAGGCGCCATCGTGCGGCGCGGTCCACGTCCAACCGTCGGCGCCCTCCACGCGGGCGACGTTGCCGACGCAGACAGTGGGGCTGTGCAACGACTCCCAACGCGCACCCTTCCGTGTGAGACTCAGGCATTGGACGCGCTCGGCCAGCGGCAGCAACGCGCCGTCGGCGCTGCCCGTGCGTGCCTGCCCATCGACGTACAACACCGAGTCCGCAGCCGCCTGCACCCGCCAGCCCCCGGTCTCGCGTCGCACCTGCGGTGCCGGCGGCGCCAGCGGTGCGAAGGCGTCTTCTGCCGTCAGCATCTGCAAGGGCGCACTTCCGCTGTGGCGTGCCACCAAGTCGATGGTGATGACGCCGTTCTGGCTGTGGGTCTTGCCGGCGACCAGCAGGTCGCCCTGCAGCTGCATCGGCCGGCGCAGCACGATCCGGCGGTCCTTCAGCTGCAACGCAATCTCCTGGCGCTCGCCGAACAGCATGGGCACCAGGCTGGTCGGCAACTTGGGCAACACGCGGCCGTCGTCCTCCACGCCGAACACGCCCTCCATCACCATCGCCAGATAGCCGGCCACCGACCACAGCTGCCGCGGCGAATTGACCACCGGGCCGCTGAGCGGACCGTCGTCGACATGCACGGCCTGGCTCAGGAACTCGTAGTTCTCCATGTTCGAGCCGGCCAGCGCGGCGCCGCGCAGCAGCGAGCGCACTTCCAGGTCGATGCGCGCGCTGTCGTCGGTGTGCCGCGCCGCACGCAGCGCGTAGGCGCTGACGAACGGCCAGATCGCCCGGTTGTGGTAGATCGGCACCTCGCGCTGCTGCGGCCACACCACCGGGCTGCCCGCCTCCACCGCCGGATAGCGGGCCAGCGCCTGGCGCGCACGCGCGGCCGGCAGTACGTCGGCCAGCACTGCCAGCGACAGGCCCAGCAGATCGTAGCGTTCGTAGCGCACCGGATGCTCGGCGGTGCCGATGTAGCCGACGTAGGTACCGCGGTCCTCGCGCCAGAAACGCTGCGCGATCGCCTGGCGCAGCGCATCGGCCCAGTCGGCATAGCGCGCGGCCGCCTGCGTGTCGCCCTGCTCCCGGGCCAGGCGCTCGCCCAGGCGCAGCGCCTGGTAATGCAGCACGTTGGTCGACAGCGCGAAGGAACTGGCGATGAAGCCGACATCCTCGCGGGTCCAGGCCGGATAGGTCTGCTCGCGCCAGTCCAGGAACGAGGTCTCGCCGCGGTACAGGCCGATGCGCGGGTCGAACGCGAACGCGCGATCCTGCGCCAGCGTGGCAGTGAGCGCGGCGCGGGTATCGGCGGCGAAGCCCGGATCGTCCAGCAGGTGCCGCGCGGCCAGGAACCACACCACCCGGTCGCTGCTCACCGGCCAGCTGCCGCCGGAGCCGGTGTCCTGCGCCACGAACAGCCCCGGCAGCGCGTCGGTGCCGCGCATCGGCGACAGCTTGAAGCGCAGCGAGCGGCGCGTGCGCTCGGGATCCAGCCGCGCCAGGGCCAGGTCGGCGGCATAGCTGACGTCGCGGGTCCACACGTAGGGCCAGCGCTCGCCGGTCTGGTAGCAATCGCACGGCAACGGCTCGCCGTGATCGAACGCCGGATCGCGGATCGCCTGCACCTGATCGTCGTGCAGTTCCTGTTGCGCCAGCGCGAACAGCGCGTCGAACAACGGGCTATCGGTCTCGCTGCGCAACGGCTGCGCCGGCACCGTACGTGTGCCTTGGGCCGCGTGCAGCACAAAACCGCCGTCGGCGGTGGCCTCAGCCTGCGCGGTCTGGCCACGCCACTGCAATGACGTCTGTCCAGCAGACACCGACGCCGCGGCACCCAAGGTGGCGGCCAAGCAAATCATCTTCAGCATCGAAGCGGCAGACCGGCTCGCACCGATCGACCTCCCTCCCTCTTTGCCTGCATGGTGGAAGCGCAGGCCGGCACGCCGGCGCTGCGGTCGCCGCCTCCGCATCGCGGGGGCGCTGCGGACATGGTAGACGGGCGGCACCGCGGCGCGTGCAGTTGCATACGTATTCATCGTACGGGCCTCCGGCGGCCAGGAACCGCCTCGCTATAGTCGTTGCGCTGCCACGGTCGCCCTGGGAGGGGAGATGCCGCTGTTTGAGGTCCTGTCGCGCCTGCGTCTGCCGTCGTTGCTGGCGAGCGTGTTGTGGTGCGTTGCGCCATGCCTGCACGCCGCGCCGCAGACGGTGGCCAGCGTGGACTCGCCGGGCAAGATCCTGCGCGTCTCCCTGCAGTTGGACGAAGGCCGTCCCAGCTATCGCGTGCAGCGGCTGGGCGAGGCGGTGATCGGCGAATCGCGGCTGGGCTTTCAGTTGCGCGACGGCGCGCTGGATCGCGACCTGGCTGTGCTGGACCAGCACAGCCGCAGCGTCGACGAGACCTGGGAACAGCCCTGGGGCGAGCGCCGCTACGTGCGCAACCACTACAACGAACTGCGCGTAGACCTGGGCGAGCGTGGCGGCCGCCAGCGCCGCTTCGCGGTGGTGTTCCGCGTCTACGACGACGGGCTCGGCTTCCGCTATAGCTTTCCGCAGCAGGCCGGCATGCAGGAAGCGATCATCGACGAGGAACTCACCGAGTTCGACATCGTCCCCGACGCCACTGCCTGGTGGATTCCCGCCGGCGCACCCATCCACTACGAATACCTGTACCGGCGCACGCCGCTGCGCGAAGTGCCACTGGCGCACACGCCGTTCACCCTGCGCAGCCAGGACGGCCTGCACCTGGCCATCCACGAGGCGGCCCTGGTCGACTACGCAGGGATGTGGCTGCGCCGCGGCGAAGGCCAGCGCCTGCATGCGCAACTGTCGCCTTCGGCGGAAGGCTGGAAGGTGCGCCGGTCCCTGCCCTTCGACACACCGTGGCGCACGCTGCAGATCAGCGACACGGCCGGCGGTCTGGTCGATTCCAACCTGATCCTCAACCTCAACGAACCCAACGCGCTGGGCGACGTGAGCTGGGTGCACCCGGCCAAGTACATCGGCGTGTGGTGGTCGATGCACCTGAACCAGGACACCTGGGCGCGCGGCCCCAGGCATGCCGCCACCACCGCCAACACCCGCCGCTACATCGACTTCGCCGCAGCGCACGGCTTTCGTGGCGTGCTGGTCGAAGGCTGGAACCCCGGCTGGGACGGCAACTGGGTCGGCAACGGCGACGACTTCGACTTCACCCGTGCCACCGCGGACTTCGACATCGATGCGCTCAGCGCCTACGCGGCGAAGAAGGGCGTGCACCTGATCGGTCACCACGAGACCGGCTGCGCGGTGGAACACTACGAAGACCAGCTCGATGCGGCGCTGGACCTGTACGCGCGGCTGGGCGTGGACACCTTCAAGACCGGTTACGTCTGCGACGACGGCCAGGTGGACCGGCGCAATCCTGCCGGCGGCCCGCTGTTGCGCGAATGGCACGACGGCCAGTTCATGGCCCGCCACCATCTCAAGGTGGTGGAGGAAGCCGCCAAGCGCCACCTGTCGGTCAACGCCCATGAGCCGATCAAGGACACCGGCCTGCGTCGCACCTACCCGAACTGGCTCTCGCGCGAAGGCGCGCGCGGCATGGAGTACAACGCCTGGGGCGAGCCGCCGAACCCGCCGGAGCACGAAGTGAACCTGGTGTTCACGCGGATGCTGGCCGGGCCGATGGACTACACCCCCGGCATCCTCAGCCTGACGGGCCGCGGCGGACGCGCGATTCCGAGTACGCTGGCGCGGCAACTCGCACTGTACGTGACCCTGTACAGCCCGATCCAGATGGCGGCCGACCTGCCCGAGCACTACCTGCAGCACCGCGACGCCTTCCGCTTCATCGAGGACTTGGCGGTGGACTGGGACGACAGCCGCGTGCTCGACGGCGAGATCGGCGATTACGTGACCATCGTGCGCAAGGACCGCCACAGCCGCGACTGGTTCCTCGGCAGCATCACCGACGAGCACGGCCGCGTGCTGCCGATCGCGCTGAGCTTCCTCGAACCCGGCGTACGCTATCGCGCCGAGATCTACCGCGACGGCGACGCCGCCGATTACCAGCACAATCCGTTCGACTTCGTGCGCGAGCAGCGCATGGTCACCAGCCGCGATCAGTTGCAGGTGAAGCTGGCACCCGGCGGCGGCCAGGCGATCCGTTTCGTCCCGCTGGACCCGGCACCGGCCTCCGCTGGCACGGCGGCGTCGCGCTGACGCACCACCATGCGGCACGCGGCACCGCCGGCAGCACTGCGGCGGAGGCATGCACTCGCCATGCCGGATCACGGCGTTCGCCTCTGCGGCGCCGCGCCATCGTGCGCGGCAGGTCAGCGGCGCGGCGCGTCCGCCAAACCATGTCGCGCCATCTGCAAGCTCGCCCGACGTCCGCATGCCGGCGTACTCCCTGGCATCACTCTCAGTGCAGCACCCGAATGTGCATGCAGCACGACGTCAGTTGCATGAAGCACGCGCATGCTCGCCGCGGCACCGGCGTAGCGGCGCGCGCACGACATTGCGATCCTGAAAGCGCTTCCAATGCGATGCAGGCCAGTGAATACGTATGCAGCGGACGTTCGCGACGAAGCCGCGTGTCTACCATACAGCGCAATCGCGACACCGCCCTGCGGCTGCGCGACACGCACATCCGGCCGCCTCGCCGGTTCAGACATTCGCAAGACAACATTGCCTGGGAGGGGAAAATGTTGAACCACAAGCGCAACGCGCTGACGCTGGCGCTGGCCGTCGCGATGACGCCGATGCTGGCTGCTGCACAGTCCGATACCACCGCCACCACATCCAACGATCCGGTCACCGAACTGGACAAGGTGCAGGTGACCGGCATCCGCCGCGGCATCGAGAACGCCATCGCGATCAAGCAGGATTCGACGTCCATCGTCGAAGCGATCTCGGCCGAAGACATCGGCAAGCTGCCGGACGTGAGCATCGCCGAATCGCTCGGGCGCCTGCCCGGCCTGGCCGCGCAGCGCGTCGCCGGCCGCGCCCAGGTGATCAGCGTGCGCGGCCTGTCGCCCGACTTCGCCACCACCCTGCTCAACGGCCGCGAAGTGGTCAGCACCGGCGACAACCGCAGCGTCGAGTTCGATCAGTACCCGTCGGAGCTGGTCAACGGCGTGACCGTGTACAAGACGCCCGATGCCGGCCTGGTCGGCCAGGGCCTGTCCGGCACCATCGACATGCAGACCGTGCGTCCGCTGAGCTTCCCGGACCGGGTGATCGCCGTCAGCGGCCGCCTGCAGAAGAGCTCGCTCGGCAAGGCCGCCAACGTCGACGCCTTCGGCAACCGCTTCAGCGCCAGCTACATCGACCAGTTCCTGGACAACACCCTGGGCTTCTCGATCGGCTATGCCCACAGCGACATGCCCATCCAGGAAAACCAGGTCGGCCTGTACGAGCCGTGGACGACCGAGAAAACCGACAAGGGCGAGCGCCGCGGCGTTCCGCAAGGCACCTTCTTCTCGGACGGCATCAAGGCATTGCGCCGTACCGGCAACAACAAGCGCGATGGCGTGATGGCGACCGTGCAATTCCGGCCATCCAACACCTGGACCAGCACCTTCGATGCGTTCCATACCGAAGCCGAACAGATCGATACCGCCAATCAGTTCGAGCTGAGTCTCAGCGGCAATGGCGAGGATCCGAACAACCCGGCATCTATCCTCCCGGTGTTCACCAATGTCAGCCGCAACGCCGATGGCACCTTCACCGGCGGCACCATCAACAACGCCTATCCGCTTGTCCGTGGCATGTACAACAAGCGCAAGGACAAAATCGACGCGTTCGGCTGGAACAACGAGTTCAACCTGGGGAGCGTCCGGCTAATGGCCGACCTGAACTACTCCAAGGCCACCCGCGACGAACTGAACCTCGAAAACAACCTGCAGCTGATCCCGCGACCGCAGTTCGATTCGATCGGTATCGCCGTCCATCCAAACGGCTTCTCGCAGATCACACCCGGCCGCGACTACTCCGACCCGAACAACCTGTTCCTGACCAACACCATCTACGGCTCCGGCTACGGCAAGGTGCCGGAGGTCGAAGACCGGCTGAAGGGCGGCCGCCTGGCGGCGACGCTGCCCGCGCCGCAGGCGCTGACCTGGTTCTCGGACATCGACGTGGGCGTGAACTACGCCGACCGCCGCAAGCAGAAGACCCAGGCCGAAGGCAACATCCTGCTCGGCGCGCAAGGCGACACCAGCATCGCCAGCGATCTGCAGTACGACCCGGTCAACCTCGGCTTCGCCGGCATCGGCACCATCCCGGCCTGGAACGTGCCGGCGGCGGTCTCGCGCTACATGACCTTCAACCCGGTCACCAATCTGGACTACCTGATTCCGAAGTCCTGGACGGTGCAGGAGAAGATCACCACGGCCTGGCTCCGCGCCAACATCAACACCGACATCGGCGAGGTCGGCGTGCGCGGCAACATCGGCGTTCAATTGCAGCACGCCGACCAGAGCTCGCAGTCCAGCTACTTCGACCAGTCCCGTCCGGCCGGCCAGAACGTGCTGCCGATCGACGCCGGCAAGACCTACAACGACTGGCTGCCGAGCCTCAACCTGGCCTTCCTGTTCCCGCACCAGCAGACCCTGCGCTTCGCCGCGGCCAAGCAGGTGGCGCGGCCGCGCGTGGACCAGATGCGCGCCGGCCTGGATTTCGGCGTGGACACCTCCACCGGCAAGCCCGGCGGCAGCGGCGGCAATCCCCTGCTCGACCCGTGGCGCGCCAACGCGCTGGACCTGTCGTACGAGAAGTACTTCGGCGAGAAGGCCTACGTGGCCGCCGCGGTGTTCTACAAGGACCTGAAGAGCTACATCTACACGCAGTCGCGCGACGATTACGACTTCTCCGCCCTGCTCGCCAGCTACGTTCGGCCGCCCAACATGACCGTGCCGGTGCAGACCACCGGTACCTTCTCCTCGCCGCAGAACGGCAAGGGCGGCACCCTGCGCGGGCTCGAGCTGACCGCCTCGCTGCCGTTGGACATGTTCACCGACAGCCTGCGCGGCTTCGGCATCCAGGCCAGTGCCACGTTCAACGACAGCGACATCAAGATCGTCGATCCCGAAAGCGCCTCCAGCGTGGGCTCGGCGCCGATCGACCTGCCCGGCCTGTCCAAGCGCGTGTACAACTTCACCGCCTACTACGAGCGCAACGGCTTCGAGGCACGCGTCAGCCAGCGGCGGCGGTCGGACTTCATCGGCGAGATCGGCAACTTCAACGGCAACCGCACGCTGCGCTACGTCGTCGGCGAGAACGTCACCGACGCGCAGGTCAGCTACACCTTCGCCGACGGCAGCAGCCTGGCCGGGCTGAGCCTGCTGCTGCAGGCGAGCAACCTGACCAACTCGCCCTACCGCACCTACGCCGGCACCAAGGATCGCCCGCTGGAGTACGTCGAATGGGGACGCACCTACATGCTGGGCGTGAACTACAAGTTCTGAGTCCCGCGTAGAGGCTGCAGACGACGCCCGCCGGCGCACCCGGCGGGCGTTTTCGTTGGGGCGGTTGCCGCGGACGGTTGCGTCAAATGCCGCGGTGGCCGACGAGAAAACGATGAGATCAGGATCGTGCAGCGGCGGCGATCTGGTTTGCCGATCGGGATCAAGACGAGCGGCCTGGAGGGCGCACACCAGGCCCCTTCGCCTGCAAGAAGATCTACAGAAAGCGATCGTGCGGGGACTGATTGAGATCTCGCCGCGTCCGCGAAGTTCCCGACAAAACGCCGCGAGCGCGCGGAATGGCCGCGTCGCCGAAAAAAATCTGCACTTCAGGAGTGCATGGCCCAAGCCCTCTGCGTGCCAGAAAGCGCCATGCCTGGACATTCATTACTGAACTCCGAACTGTCGGCCCGACCGCGCCACAGACCATGCATCCGCGCCGAATCGATACTGCGGCAGCTGATCGACGCCAGCACCGCCATCGCCAACGACGGGTCTCAGCCAGGAGGCCGCGAGATCGTGTCCTGGTGGCGTCGCTGGAAAAGCGGCGTTTCAGATCACAAAGGCTGGCGTGCAGACAAGGTGACATTGCCGCGATGGACACCAGCGCAGCGATGACGGCGGATTCGTGGCCGCGTCGCCTAGCCGGCATCGGCATCGGCATCGGCGCACCAGTCTGTTGTGTGGGCCAGCAAGGCAAGTCTCCGAGCTGGCCTTGGTTCCAGGACGGCGTGATTGTCGGCGACGACGCGTGCCCTGATTACCGGGCACGCCAAACCGCGAAGACGGCGTGGCGTGGTCACCGCAACATGCTTACTACGGACACTGAACTTCCAGAGCGATCCTTGTCGTCCAACAAGCGCCCACGTCCGTGGTACGCATGAGGCCTTATCCGACGCGATGCACGCCGGACTGTCTTTCCAAAACAACAGCTCGGCAGTGCCGTAGCCACACAGCAGGATGCGACGCTGCCGTCGCAGGAATCATTTGGTCCCGCTCATGCGCCCTGCAGGCACACCATCGCATAGCCGGGCAAACGCAAGTGCTCTTCGACCGCACCCGCGACCACGCCCGGCACCTGCAGCGCCTGCCAGCTGCCCTCAGGCAGCGCCACGTCGGCGGCCTCGGCGGACAGATTGAACGCCAGCAGCAAGCGCTGCGCGGCGTGGCGACGCTGGAACATCAGCACGGGCTCGGCCGTCTCGTGGAAGACGATGTCGCCCTCACGCAAGGCCGGATGGCGCTTGCGCCAGGCCAGGAACTGGCGAATCGCATGCAGCACCGACTGCGGGTCGGCCTCCTGCGCCGCCACGGATTGTGCGCGATGCGCTGCCGCGATCGGCAACCAAGGCGTCCCGGTGCTGAAACCGGCTTGCTCGCTGGCATCCCATGGCAGCGGCGTCCGGCACCCATCGCGGCCCTTGAAGTTCGGCCAGAATGCGATGCCGTAGGGATCCTGCAGCGCCTCGAACGGCACCTCTGCCTCGCCCAGGCCCAGCTCTTCGCCCTGGTAGACGCAGACCGAGCCGCGCAGCGAACACAGCATCGCGATCAGCAGCCGCGCGAAGGCCGGCGTCTCGGCACCCTGCCCCCAACGCGTCACCGCGCGTTGCACGTCATGATTGGAAATCGCCCAGCACGGCCAGCCTTCGGTCATCGCCGCTTCCAGACGCGAGACCGTCTCGCGGATGTAGGCCGCGCTGAAATCGTCGGTCAGCAGTTCGAAGCTGTAGCCCATGTGCAGGTGCCCGGCGCGGGTGTATTCGGCCGTGGTCGCCAGCGAATCCTCCGACGAGATCTCGCCCAGGCTTACCGTCCCCGGATAGCGGTCGAGCAGGCTGCGCAGCTTCTGCAGGAACGGCAGGTTCTCCGCCTGCGTGTTGTTGTAGTAGTGGTACTGGAAGGCGTACGGATTGTCCGGACTGAAGCCGCGGCCGACGCGCTTTTCCGGCGGTTTGGGCGGGTTGTCGCGCAGTTGCGGATCGTGGAAGCAGAAATTGATCGCGTCCAGGCGAAAGCCGTCGACACCGCGCGCCAGCCAGAACTCCACGTTGTCCAGCGTCGCCTGCTGCACCTGCGGATTGTGGAAGTTCAGATCCGGCTGCGAGGCAAGGAAATTGTGCAGATAGTACTGCCCGCGGCGCGGTTCCCACTGCCACGCCACGCCACCGAAGATCGACAGCCAGTTGTTGGGCGGCGCCCCGTCTTCGCGCGCATCGGCCCACACGTACCAATCCGCCTTCGGATTGTCTCGGCTCTGCCGGCTTTCCTTGAACCAGTCGTGCTCCACCGAGGTGTGACTGAGCACCTGGTCGATCATCACCTTCAGGCCCAGCGCATGCGCCTTGGCCAGCAGCGCATCGAAGTCGGCCATGGTGCCGAACAGCGGATCGACCTCACGATAGTCGGCGATGTCGTAGCCGAAATCGGCCATCGGCGACTTGAAGAACGGCGAGATCCAGATCGCGTCCACGCCCAACGCCGCGATGTAGTCCAGTTTGCGCACGATGCCGGGCAAGTCGCCGATACCGTCGCCATTGGCGTCGAGGAAGCTACGCGGATAGATCTGATAGATGACGGCACCGCGCCACCATGGAGCCTGAGACATGCAACGCCCCCCTTCGGGCAGAAATCGCGCGTGCGACGGGCACGCGAAACACTGCGCTAGAGTAGCGTTGATGCAGGAATTTCAGCGGTACTTGCATACGTATTCAGGAGTCTCACCCCTAAGGCTTCGAGTACCAGGTATAGCGACCAGATAGTTTTGACATGCCTGATCGCCTAGCCAGACCAACTTCTTCGAGGGCAATCGACAGACCTAAGCCTGCATGTCTTTTTCAGTGTTCCGTTGGCGACATATTTGCCGGCTTTGTTCCCTTCCAACTACCGGACTTCAATGCGAGCGGACAGACTCGTTGATACTGTCCGAGCGAATCGTAGTCCTGGTTTTTCCTGCTCTCCTCGATTCTTGTAGAAAAGCCGTCATGCGTGATTTGGGCAAAGCGGTCAGCTGACCGCCGCGGCCCCCCGATTATCCGAAGACACCGACCTCGCCGGACCCGATTTTCCGGAGCCCTTGCGACGTGCGTAGAACTCGTTCAACCACTGTTCTGGCGTCAGATCGTCCGGCGCGACGCCGTGTTCCTTGGCCTTGCGCTCCAGCACCTGGTGCATGATTTCGATATTGTCGGTCGACGCCGAGATGACCGACAGCGCATCGTCCATGCCGCGCAGATTGAGCTGGCACACCGACGATCCATGGCCCTGCTTGACCAGGAAGCAGCGCGAGCGCTCGTCCAGGCTGACCACGACCTGGTACTCGGCCTCGGTGAGCTTGAGGCCGTCCATGTAGTCTTCCTTGCTGGCATTGGGATTGGGCAGCAGGATCATCGTCGCGGTCTGTTCGACCAGCGCCGCGGAAATGTCGCTAGCGAGCGCATCCTCCGGGCTCTGGGTGGCGAAGATACCCAGGCCGTTCTGCTTACGGATGGTCTTCTGCTTGTTCTTGGCGAATTCCTTCAGGCCGCCCTTGCCATCGAGGATCTTCCAGAACTCGTCCATCACGTAGATGAGCGGCCGGCCATCGATCAGGGCTTCCAGCCGATGCAGCAGATAGTTGATGACCGGAACCCGCACTTCCGGATTGTCGATGACGTCGGTGTAGTCGAAGCCGATGATGCTGGCCTTCTCGAGGTCGATCGTATCGACCGGATTGTCGAACACCCAGCCATGCGAGTTGCCGGCGGTCCACTTGCGCATGCGCGCGTACAGGCCGTCGTCGCCCATGTTGGGCAGGCTCTTGCGGAAGTTGGTCATGCTGCGCAGATGCATGGGCGTGTCGAGCATGCCCTCCACGCCGCGGAAGATGTCCTCCTCCTCGCGCGAGGTGTACTCGATCTTGCCGGCGAGGACCTTGATCAGGTCGGCCAGGAACTGCACGTTCGCCTCGGTGCGCTCGCACTGGAACGGGTTGAAGCCGGTGGGCTTGCCGTTCTCCAGCGCCAGGTAATTGCCGCCGCAGGCGCGCACGAAGATCTCGGCGCCGCGATCCTTGTCGAAGAAGAAGATGGTCGGGATCGGATCGAACTTCTGCACCTGGCTGAGCAGGAAGTTGATCAACGCGGTCTTACCGGTACCCGACTTGCCGATCACCATGGTGTTGGCGATCGCCTTCTCGCCGAGCGAGTTCTCCGCAGGATGCGTGGCGTGGAAATTGAAGTAGTACGGTTGGCCGTTGGTGGTCTGCAAGGTGGTGACGCACTCGCCCCACGGATTGTTCTCGCGCTTGCCCTGGGCGAAATTGTGCAGCGGCGACAGACCGAGGAAGTTCAGCGAGCTGACACTGGCGATACGCGTACGGTAGCGCCAGTTCCCTGGCAACTGGGCGTAGAAAGAGGACGCAACCGCAAGATCCTCCTTGGTCGAGACAAAGCCGGCATTGGACAGTTCCGCGCGGGTGGTCGCCACCTGCTGCGAGAGCTTCTCCTGCGTATCGGCGTAGACCGCAATGGTGAAGTGGTACTCGCCCAGGACGAAGTTGCCCGACGACAGCTGATCCATCGCCAAGTCGAGTTCGTGGATCTGGCTGACCGCCTTGTCGCCCGAGGACACCATCATGCCCTTGGTGCGATCGAGCACCTTCAGCGCGTCGTGCCGGCCCATCGGGCTGAAGGAGTGGGTCACCACATACTCGAAGTCGAGATACTTCAGGCCATTGAGGATGCCCGGATAGGTGCCGTCGGTGTATTCCTTGATGTTCAGAATGGCACCGAAATGATTGACGCCCTCCGGGGTCTTGATCACGAAGTCGCCGGTCTTGTTGGCGAACATGTGCTTGCTGACCGGCAGGTAGGCGGGCACCGGCGCCTGCAGCACCGGCACCGGCTCGTCGATGCGATTGATCAGATAGCCGAAGAACTCCAGCGCCTCGGAGAACACAACGCCATTGCTGGCTTCGTACATGCTCAGCCGGTAGGGCGAGTAATCCTTGAGCACGGCTTCGACGTTGCCTGCAAGTTCAAGGACCTTGGCGATCGCCTGGTCCTGTTCTGACTGCAACTGGGAAATGTTCGACGACTTATCCATGAGACGCTTACCGGTCACTACCGGGCGATACATCATGGTCATGTACAGCTCGTTCTGCATGATCTTCTGCGAGGACAATGTCCCGTAGTACTGATCAGACAAGGCCTGGTTGAACGCCTGCTTGAACTTGCTGCCGTTCTTGATGCGACGGCGGCGGCGCACATCGTGCACCCAGAACGCCACATTGGCGAAATCCGGAGCGCGCAGCGTCTGCAGCATGCGGTTGAACGTGTTGTGCCGGTGTTCGATCTCCCACTCTTCGCGGCCCACGAATGGAAGCCCGCCCAGGTGCCAGACCAGCATGAAATCTCCTCCCGTCGTCTTCAGAACGGACGGCGCCACATGCGTGGAGATGGAGATGAATTCGCTGATCGAAGTATCCGGGATGAACATAATAGAACTCAGAATCCGTTTCGTCTTGCCAAGGCCCGGCGCAGATGCACCGGGAACCGCCGACCCCGCTCACACCAGCACTGCCGGCGAGTCGACACGAAAAACCGAACAACCCCATGCACGACACAGGCGTCGTGCATGGGGTCGAGACCCGGCGCCCGGTTCCAAGCTAGCGCTTGGCGCCCGGCACCTCTTTCCTGTACTCATTCGGCGAGAACACCCACATGCCGGAATAGCGCTGCAGGTTGCGCACGCGCATCCGCATCATCCAGCGCAACCCGAGCATGCGGAAGATCATCTCGTCCCGCTTGGTCATCTGCTGCATGATGAAGACGATGACCGGAATGAGCGCCAGCAGCCACATATTGAAATAGATACCCATCAGGAAGCCGCCGCCCGCGCCGATGAAGAACGGGATGTACGGCACCCCGAAAAACATCGCAGGCCGGGTGCAGCCCCGGAAAAGTACGTTCTTATGCATACTGCACGGCGTGCTGAACGAGCGTGATGGCCGCGGAGCAGGCCGTCTGGCCAGTGTCGCCGATGAGCATTTTGGCCAACTGGCCGGCAGCACCGATCAACACGCCACCCAGCAGAACCGGAGCCACTTCGGAGACCCGCTTGTGCGCGAAGGCGATCTGGTAACCGGCAAAGACGACGGCGATCGTCACCACCACGATCGAAGCCATGTTCAGAATGTTGTTGGTCTTGCCGAGGAAGCCACAGACCTTCTGGTCGGCGCCGGCATAGTCGACACCGGAGCCCGCCGCCATCGCGACGCCAGAGGCGAACACGGCTGCGGTGAACATCGCCGCCTGCAACGCCGCCATACCGATGACCTTGGCGTTCGAATTCACTTTAGCTTTCTTGAACATCATGGTTTTCTCCTTGATTTGGAAACAGGGGGTGGTCAAAAGCCATTTGCATGGCCGTGCTACTGCATCTGGCTAGAATACGAAGGCCCCGTCGCCAGACGTCGGCGGCGGCGTACTTGTGCCAGGAACGGCCGTTCCCGCCACTGCCTGAGGCGCGTGTGCGGCAACGTGCGGAACTGTGGGCGCTCCGCCACCTGCAGGAACCGCCACTCCTTTGCCGGCGCCTGTCGGTCGTATTACATAAAGATCGGAATCTGCGGCAGCCGCCTGTGCCGACACGGCCGCTACAGCACCTGCCGTTGGCTGCGCTGGCGCCGCAACGGCAGCTTGGGCACGGAGTGATGGTTGACCTTGCGTGGCGAGACCGCTGGCAAGCTGACCGGCCGCCGCGTCGATCCGCCTCGACACGATCGAATCCACTTCGCGCACCGCCGCGGCTTTCACCGAGTCTGTGACCACGCGGCGCACGCCTCCCGCCGGGATCACCGGGATCGCACCAGCGGTGGACGCGGCAAGCGCCCTGCTCTGATTGATCGACGCGTAGACCTTCTGCACGTAACCGTGGCGGTACCCGGTCTCGAAGTTGCCGGAATAGTAGCAACTGAACGACTTGCCCCAGTTGCCGCCGGAGCGGCTATAGCACTCGGCCAGGATCTTCGACGCGGCCTGCAGATTCGGACAGGTCTTGAACGCCTTCTCGTAGGTATCCAGGCCGTACTTGATCAGGTTGTAGCGATTGACCTGCCCCAGGCCCAGGGAGAAGTTGTAACCCTTCTCTTCCAGCATCCGCGCGGTGGCGACGGCTTCGGACAGGTTCTGCGGCTGGCGCACCAGGCGGCCGCCGACCACGCCGATCGCGAACGGATTGTGCGACGACTCCACGCGCACAACGTGCTGCATGACTTCAGCCGGAACCGCCATTTCGGGACAGCTCAGTAGTTCCATGCCTGGCAACATGCCGTGGTTACTCCCTATGCATCGGCGTCGTGGCAAATCGTCCAGAACGCCGCAGATGTCGCAAATGAATCGTGTTGGAAGAAAAATTCAAAGTCAATCGGCGCTGTTTCGCCTTATCACCTTAATGAACATATTCACCCCCCACCCGACTGCATGCGTTCCGGATCGAAATCGATACCGGTGATATAGCGCCGGCCCGCATGCGATTTGATATGGACAACGATGTCGATGGTCATCATCAGCAGCCGCTTGATGACAGCGAACTCCAGTCCAGACCCTTCAGCCGAGGCCTTGACCATCAACGCCAGCTGGTCCCAGGTCTGACCGATGCTGCCAGCGTGGCAGCTGGTGATGGAACCCGGGTGACCGGAGGCGCAGTTGCGGATGAAGTAGAACGACTCGTCGCCGCGCAACTCGGCCAGGATGATGCGGTCGGGCTTCATGCGCAGGCATGCTTCCATGCAGCTCTTCGCGGTGACGTTGCTCGTGCTTTGTCCACCTTTCGAGTAGAGCAAATGCACGGAATTGGGCTGGCTGATGAAGAGCTCGCGCGCGTCCTCGATGGTCACCAGTCGCTCTTCGTGCGGGATGTGATTGACCAGCGACTTCATGAAGGTGGTCTTGCCGCTGCCGGTCGCGCCGGCGACGACGACGTTCTTCTTGAACAGCACCGCCTTCTTGAAGAATTCGGCGTAATCGCGCTGCCGCCGTAGTTCGAGCAGCTCGCGATCCTGCTCGCTGAGCCCCGATTGCACCTCCAGGATCTCCTGGAAGAAGCCGTCTTCCTTGTATTGCTGCAGGGTCTTGGTGTGCTTGGAAGGCAGACGGATGGTGATCGACACCTTGCCGGCGTCGCAGGCCGGCGGGATCACGAACTGCGCGCGCTGTCCAGTGGGAAAGGTCAACGATACCACCGGATCGGCATCGGTGATGCGCTGGCCGGTATTGCTCTCGTTGACCACCGCCGTGCAGAACTGGCGCGCGCGGTCGAAGGTCAGCGACGGGATATCCATCCGCTGCCAGCCGCGCAGCGTCTCCAGGTACAACTCGCCGGGACGGTTGATGCAGATTTCCGTCACGTCCGGCGAGTTCAGATAATCCAGGATGCCCAGCACCGAGTACTGGTAATCCAGGAAATCCGTGGAGATCTGCGCGGTCGGAGAGTCGTCGAACGTCACGTCGCTGTCTCGATCTCGGTCAACGCGGCAACACGGCCGTGAAGTCGACGTCCTTGGCCACGTAGACGTTCACGATGGTGCCCTGGTTGATGGTCACGGTGGCCGGACGCCGGCGATCCAGTGCCTGGTCGGCCAGACGCTGGATGGACTGCGCCGTATTGCTCTCGAACGGCTGCTCGGTGACCACGCCGGAGTTGAGGCCGGTCGTCGTGGTCTTCGGGCCATGCTCGGCCGCCGCCCACTTGAAGGCATCGCTGAGCAAGCTGATCATCAGCGCGGACGAGATGCGGCTCGCCCAATGTGCATTGTATTGGCCCGGATGACCGGCACTGCCGAGGTTGTCGACGCCAGGACCAACCAGGGTCACGTCGATGCCGGTAGGCGTGGTGATGCGATCCCAGACCACCTGCATGCGCGGACCGGTCGGCTCTGCGGCGCCGTACTGACCGAGGATCTTCGATCCCTTCGGCAGCAGCAGGCGCCTGCCATTGATGGAGTACACCGGCTCGGTGATGATGCAGGAGGTGAAGCCCGGGAAATCTGTGATGATCCGGGTCTCCAGCACACAACGGATATAGGTGCCGCGCACCAGCAAACCGTCCGGATTGGCGATCGGCTTTGCGGACGTCACCTGGTCCTGCTGCTGCAAGCCTCCCAGCTCCTGACCCTGCGGCATGCCGATACCCTGCCCGCCCATGCCTGCTTCCTGCTGCATGCCGGCCATGCGCCGCTCCAGGAGTGACGGCCCGCGGTCCTGCCGAGACGAGGACTGCACCATGGGGTCTTTTTCAGTGGGCATCGGCGGCAGCGGCGGAAGGCTCGGTTGCTCGGCCAGTTGCACCGGCTCGGCCGGCTGCACCGGTAGCGGCGCCGCGGTCTGCGGCAACGCAGGTGCCACCACCGCTTCCTGGCGCGGCTTCGGTGCCGGCTCAGGCGCGCTGCTGCCACTCACCAGCCAGAAGATCGCCAGGACCAACAGCGCGGCGATGCCGCCCAGGAACACCAGCGCCTTGCGATTGAGCTTCTTCAGATCGCTGGAGCGGAGCACCGGCTCGTTGGCGTCCAGATTCGGGTCAGCAGTCTGCTGCTGGCGAGCGAAATAGGGATTCTCGCGCGGCGCATCGTCCGCATGCGGGGAGCGCGGCTGACCGTGGTCGTTGCCGTAGTTTTCGTCAGACGGGGGTAGATTCGAGTTCACTTTTGCTTGTTCCTACGCAAGCCGACAACATTCTTGCCGTGGCGGATGACCAGGAAGGGATAGGTCCCGTGGACAATCAGGGTATTGCCCTCGACTGTGGTGTTGACCAGGAAATCCTCATCGCTTTCCTTCTCGCGCCCGAACACGGCCGGGAAATTGCCCGTCGGGAAACGCGTCAGATCCATTTTGATGTAGGTGAACTTGCCATCGTCGTAGACGCTGCTCGGCACGATCCACATTTGCTTGGAACGCGTGGAATAGTCGTAGTCGAAGTAGTAATGGCGGTCCTTAGTCAGCCGCGTGTCGAGTTGCGACTCATCCTTCACCTCGTCGCTGGCGGCGGCAAAGCTGGTGTCCTTCGGATAGGTGAAGGTCACTTTGTACTGCACGCCGGCCTGCTTGGCCTGCTCCAGCCGCTGCCAGTCCGTGGCCACCACCTTCAGTTCCAGAATGTAGGAATGGGTGGCGGTGCGGATCATCATGTTGGTGTCGACGTCGACGTTCTTCGGCTTCAGATAGAAGACGTTCTCGCGACGGCTGAGTTCCCAGCCACTGGTGAAACCGGTGCTGTAATCGAGGATCTTCTCGTTCGGGCTCAGTTCGATCTGGGTGGTGATGCCCAGGCCGGTACGCACCTGGTAGATCTTGTCAGGCTCGTACTCGTACTGCTGAACCACCTGGGCCGACGCGATCGGCGCAAACAGGCCCAGAGCCAGCAACGCAATATGCGCCGCACCGGTTTTCGTCAGGAAACTCATCGAACGTTCGCTCCATTACCATTGTGCTGAGGTGCAACGTTGGGCACGGGAGGCGCAGTAGCGGGCTGCGCTCCCGGATAGACTGGCGCGCTGGCCGGGTTGGCCATCGGCGCCTGCTGCGGAACCGGCATCGTGCCGCCAGCGCCCGGCGCCACCGGCTGGCCCGGCATCTGCTGCCCCGGCACTTGCCCCGTCGTTCCATCCATCTGAGCGGACGCCGGCTGCTGGACCGCGCCCGTGGCAGGCGTCTGCACGGCGGGCGACGGCGGAACCGGCATGGCCGAGTAATCGTTGTCGACCCGGTAGTCGGTCACTTGGAAACCCAGCGGATTCTGCACTCGCAGATCCTCGTCCATGGCCAGATTATTGTTGTAACGGAAGCCAAGAATGGCGAATTTATTGTCGAGAAACGTGGATTGGCCGGTCTTCTTGTCGTAGATGCTGCGCTGGAAGCGCACATTGGCGCCGGTATATGGCTTGCCGCCGCCACCGAGCAGCGTAATGCTCAGAATCTTGACCCGAATGGAGCGCACCTTGCCGTAGATGTAGTAAGGCGCGGACTGATTGCTGGGCGCATGCAGATTGAAGTACTCAGCCCCCACCGCGGTATCGCGGGGCGCCATCGAGAACACCGTATTCCAGTCGTTGAGCCCCATCATCTCCGAGTCGTAGGACTCGCGCGCGGTAATGAAGCGTGCCACATTGCTCCTGGCCAGCGCCTCGCTGGTGGTGACGCTCTGCACATCGCCAATGTTGCGCAGCACAGACACGGTAGAATTGCCGGTATACGCATCGGCCATCACCAGATACGGCACCTTCTCCTTCAACGGCAGCATGTAGTAGTACCCGCCGCCGAGGAGCAGGCACATGATGATGGCGCCGAACGCGACCCACCACGCACGGCGCTCGCTGCGGCGAGCCAGATCAGCAATGCTGATTTCGTAGTTGACCGCCTTCGCTACCGCTTTGTTGACGTTTTCGCTTTCGACCGGCTTTTTACCGAACATCAGGCTTCACCAGGTTTCGTAATGTGGCTGTCGGCGCGCAGCGTGCAGGCCGACGGTGACGTCACTTCGCGCTGCCGCTGGCTGCCGGCGCGCCGCTCAGCGACGACGACGGCTGCACCAGGATGCGATTGCCCGCCGCGGTCACGCTCAGCCCTTCCTGCGCATAGACCACGCTCAGCTCGGCGACCGCCTGCTGGATGCTGGTGGTGTTGATCTTGGCGACCGGGGCATACAGCGTGTAATCGGACTGGATGCCGTAGGACAGTTGCATGTTCGAATCCTTGGCCCAGCGCTCGAGCATCGTCTTGAGCGTGCCGTCCATCGGGATCGCCTGATACACGTACGACGAGTACAGCGGGATCTCCATGGTCGACTCGGAGAAACGGTTGACCGGCTTCCACTTGCCGCGGAAGTCGGGTGCCGGCCTGGTTGCACAGGCGCTCAACAGCGCGACGGCACTCAACGTAGCGATCAGCCGAAACATATGCGTTCTTTTCACGCGAGCCTCTGAATTGCGGAAACGTATAGAGAGCGGGCGGCGCGCAGGCGGCCCACTGCTGGATGGCGAAGTTCGACGCGACGGCACGACACGCGCGTCGCGGCAAGGAAGGCGCCGGAAACGGCGCGGGCACGGATCTGCGGCAGACAACCGGACGGATCCGAGGCCGCGCGATCAGCGCCGAAGAAAACGGAATTTGACAGCAAACCTTCCATGTCACCCCTTACGTGCGCCGTTCGGCCCACGCCCCTGTTCCTGTTTCTGTTACCAACGCACCGCCATACTCGCGAGAATGTGCCGCAGGGGCATGCTCACGTCAAGCATTTGGCAAAAAAACGTTCAAATGATAAATGCGCCCAAAAAATAGGTGTTTTTCGTCACACTTTCATATCGAGAGTGTCGGAATATCGACTTTGGGACGCAGCCGCGCGGTGAAGTAGCGATCCTTGTAGTACTTGATCTTGTCGCACTTCACCGGATGCGGAATGCCCTCGTACAAGAACACCTCTTGATCGTTGCCCATCGCCTTCAACTCTTGCGGCAGCATCAGCGCCCGCTTCTCCTCCGACACGCTTCGGGTCACATCCTTGCCGCGGGTGACGTTCTTCTTGCGGAAGGTGGTGTAGCCAAGCATCTCGGAGTAGTCGTTGGCATCCTGCTGCTCGCGCGGAGCGTAGAGAATCTGCAGTGCATGATTCGTGATGATGGTCCGCGAGATGTCCTTGCCATAGGTGGCATCGAGCTGCGCCATGCTCTGGATGATCGGCAGAAGGCGAACATTGTAGCCAGCCATATATGACACTGCCGAGGCGATGATGTCGACCTTGCCGATCGCGGTGAACTCGTCCATCAGCAGCAGGCACTGATACTTCAGCGCCGGATTGCTCTTGGGCAACTCCTTGGTGTTGAGGTTGATGATCTGGCTGAAGAACAGGTTGATGATCAGGCGGCTCTCGGCCAGCTTGTTGGGCTGGATGCCGATGTAGATGGTCATCTTCTTCTTGCGCAGGTCGGTCAGCAGGAAGTCGTTGTCGCTGGTGGCCGCATCCAGCACCGGATTGATCCAGGCGTTGAGCGGCTCCTTCAGCGTGCCCATGATCGAGGCGAAGGTCTCGTCCGCCTGCGACAGCAGGTTGGAGAACGCCGACTTGGCGTTGCCGCTGAGGAAGCGCCGCTCCGACAGCGACTTCAGGTACTTCTTCAGGTCGGTGCCATCGCCGGACGACAGACGGTAGATCGCGCCCAGCGTCGGCGTGCCGAGACCGCCGGGGAAGCCGATGTTGCGCTCGTCGTCCCAGTTCTCGAACAGGTAGAGCGAGAACGCCATAAACGCATTGCGCGCCTGGCTGACCCAGAACTTCTGGTCGTCGGAGCCATCCGGATACAACATGGCGGCGATGCTCATCAGGTCCGAGACGCGGAACGCCGGATCGTCGGAGACATAGCTGAGCGGATTCCAGCGATGGGTGCGACGGTCCTCGGCGAACGGATTGAACAGGAACACCTCCTGGCCCTGGCTGGCGCGCCAGCCGCTGGTCAGATCGAAGTTCTCCTGCTTGATGTCCAGGACGACCACCGATTCCTGGTACTCCAGCAGGTTCGGAATGACCACGCCGACGCCCTTGCCCGACCGGGTCGGGGCCGCCAGGATCACGAACTGCTGGCCACTGAGGCGCACCAGCTTGCCGCGGAACTTGCCGACCACGATGCCGTCGCCGCTGGTCTTGAACAGCCCATGCTTGGACAGATCGGCCGCGCCGGCGAAGCGCGCGTCGCCATGCAGACTGCGCTTGGGCGGCTTGAACATCAGCACCAGGATCAGCAGGGCCACCAGGCCGGGCAAGCCGAAGCCGAGGTAGCCGGCCCATTTGATCTTGCCGACGTACGGAGCCACCTCCGGCAAGCCGATGGCGTGAACGTACTGATAGTAGGTGCCAAGCCCGAACATCCGCGTGTCCAGCTTCAGCAGCAGCAGGACCAGGTAGCCGGACAGGAAATAGCCGCAGACGGCCGTGAGCACGACGACGAGCGCCGCCGCAACGAGTTTACGATTCGACAAGCCCTATCCTCCCTGATCCATCCTGGCCGACATTCTAGAGCGAGTTCCGCGCTTTGAGAGGAGTTGCGTCGGTGGTGTGCGCGTCGGGAGGACCTGCAAGCACGGCATCGACCGGAAACGGCGCTTGGCCAGGGAGGTCGGCCCATCACAAGCGCCAGGCCCCAGATGGCGCCTGCGCAAGGCGCGGAACTCCGGCATGTCCTGCGGAGCGATCGCTACCGGCGGGTTTGCGCCCGCCCAGACGTGCAGGCGCGCTAGCGACGCTGCCGCGTGCTCGGCTTGTTCCGCGAAGGCTTCTTTTCCGCGCTGACCGCGTCCCGATCGCGCTCGACCAGGGTGTCCAGGAAGACACGCGCCTCGTCCCAGGACATGTCGTGCGGATCCACCCGCGCACCGCCGTCGGTGGTGACCGTATAGCCCACCACGTTGGCCGGGCTGTAGTCCGGCTCCCGGGTCAACGCCACGAGCTGGTAGCGTCCTTTGACTTGCACCGTATGATGGTATTCCACCATGCGCCTGGCCTCCTCGCCTGATCGTCCGCTCGGATGCTAAAGCAAGCCCGGCCGCGCGGCCAGCATCCGAGCGCACCCGGTGGCGTGAGCGCAGACACAAAAAAGCCGGCGTCTGCCGGCTTTGTCGTTTCCACGTTCGCTTTTTCGCGTCGTGGTGGGCGGTACAGGGTTCGAACCTGTGACCCCTACCATGTCAAGGTAGTGCTCTACCGCTGAGCTAACCGCCCTTCTCTGCCGCGGCGCACCGCTGCAGGGGCGCGAATCTTAGCCCACCTGGCGGACAAGAACAATACCCACCTTCCGATCAGGCACCGCTGCGGCCCGCCTAACCGACCAAACTGGCATCGCGCAGCTTCTTGATCTGGTCGCGCACCCGCGCCGCATCCTCGAACTCCAGGTCGCGCGCGTGCTGGTACATCTCCTGCTCCAGCGCCTTGAGCCGTGCGGCGATCTCCGCTGGCGCCAGCGTCCGGTAGTCGGCCGGCTCTTCCGCGACTCGGCGCGCCTTGCCCTTGCCTTTGCCCTTGCCCGACTTGGCCTCGGTCGCATCCTCGCGCGCGCCCTCCAGGATGTCCACGATCGGGCGCGCCACCGACTTCGGGACGATCCCGTGTTCCAGGTTGTACTCCACCTGCTTCTCGCGGCGGCGCCCGGTTTCGTCGATCGCGGCCTGCATCGAACGCGTCATCTTGTCCGCGTAGAGGATCGCCTTGCCGCGCAGGTTGCGCGCGGCACGACCGATGGTCTGGATCAGCGAGCCGGTGGAGCGCAGGAAGCCTTCCTTGTCGGCATCGAGGATCGCGACCAAAGAGACCTCCGGCATGTCCAGGCCCTCGCGCAGCAGGTTGATGCCCACCAGCACGTCGAACTTGCCCAGGCGCAGGTCGCGGATGATCTCCACGCGCTCCACCGTGTCGATGTCCGAGTGCAGGTAGCGCACCTTCACCCCGTGCTCGCCGAGGTACTCGGTGAGGTTCTCGGCCATGCGCTTGGTCAGCGTGGTGACCAGGACGCGGTCGCCATCGGCCACGCGCAGGTTGATCTCCGACAGCAGATCGTCGACCTGGGTCGCCACCGGCCGGATCTCCACTTCCGGATCGATCAACCCGGTCGGGCGCACCACCAGTTCGGTGATCTCGCCAGCCGATTCGCGCAACTCGTAGGGCCCCGGCGTGGCCGAGACGTAGATGCTGCGCGGCGAGCGCGCCTCCCATTCCTCGAAGCGCAGCGGCCGGTTGTCCAGCGCCGACGGCAGGCGGAAGCCGAATTCCACCAGGGTTTCCTTGCGCGAGCGGTCGCCTTTGTACATCGCGCCGATCTGCGGCACGGTGACGTGCGACTCGTCCACCACCAGCAAGGCGTCCGGCGGCAGGTAGTCGAACAGGGTCGGCGGCGGTTCGCCCGGCGCCTTGCCGGTCAGATGCCGCGAGTAGTTCTCGATGCCGTTGCAGAAGCCGACCTCGGCCATCATTTCCAGGTCGAACTGGGTACGCTGCGCCAGCCGCTGCGCCTCGACCAGCTTGTTCTGCGCATACAGCTGTTCGAGCCGATCCTTCAGCTCCAGCTTGATCGTGTCCACCGCGCTGAGCGTGCGCTCGCGGGTGGTGGCGTAGTGGGTCTTGGGGTAGATCGTGTAGCGCTGCAGCTTGCGCAGCGTCTCGCCTGTCAGCGGATCGAACAGGGTCAGCTGCTCCACGTCGCCGTCGAACAGTTCGATGCGCAAGGCCTCGCTGTCGGATTCGGCCGGGAACACATCGATGACCTCGCCGCGTACGCGGAAACTGCCGCGGTGCAATTCGTACTCGTTGCGGGTGTACTGCAGGTCGGTCAGGTGGCGGATCAACTGGCGCTGCTCCACGTGCTCGCCGATCGACAGGATCAGCCGCAGCGACAGGTAGTCCTCCGGCGCGCCCAGGCCGTAGATCGCCGAGACCGTCGCCACCACCAGCGCATCGCGCCGCGACAGCAGGGTCTTGGTCGCGGCCAGGCGCATCTGCTCGATGTGCTCGTTGATCGAACTGTCCTTCTCGATGAAGGTATCCGAGGACGGCACGTAGGCCTCGGGCTGGTAGTAGTCGTAGTAGCTGACGAAGTACTCGACCGCGTTGTCGGGGAAGAACGCCTTGAATTCGCCGTACAACTGCGCCGCCAGCGTCTTGTTCGGCGCCATCACCAGGGTCGGCTTCTGGATCGCCTGGACCACGTTGGCGATGGTGTAGGTCTTGCCCGACCCGGTCACGCCGAGCAGGGTCTGCTTGGCCAGGCCGGCCTCGAAGCCGGCCACCAGCTTCTCGATCGCCTGCGGCTGGTCGCCGGCCGGCGAATACGGCGATACGAGTTGGAAACGGTCGGACATGCACAAGCCTCAAGGTGAAGAGCGAGGCCGACAGTGTCGGCCGACCCCGCGCCGGGGAGATTTCCTACATGGGAACGCACAACCCCCTCATTCAAGCCCTGCCGCCCGGCCGCGAGACTAGCGACCTCGCACCGGGAGACGACGGACATGCGGAACGCTGCAACCAAAGGCTACACATTGCTCGAGGCCATGATCGTGATGGCGGTGATCTGCCTGCTCGCCGGCATCGGCCTGCCGGCGTTCCGGGAACTGCTGGCGAACCAGCGTTTGACAGCGGCCACGCACCAACTGAGCGCGCACTTCGCCCTGGCACGCAGCAGCGCGATCAGCTTCGGCGTCCCGGTCAGCGCCTGCCCGTCCAACGGGGAAGGCGGCTGCCGCAGCGACAGCGACTGGAGCCACGGCTGGCTGGTGTTCCGCGACCCGGAACGGCAAGGCCAGCCTATCGCGCCGGACAGCATCCTCAGCGAAGGCAGCGCAGCGGGCGCCAGCGACCTGGTTCTGCGCTCGAACCAAGGCCGCCCCTCGGTCCGCTTCCTGCCCGATGGACGCAGCGCCGGCAGCAACCTGACCGTCAACATCTGCGAGCGGGGCCGGTTACGCGCAGCGGTGGTGGTGAACAACACCGGACGCATCCGCACGCGAAAAGCGACCGAACCGATACCCTGCCGGACACCGGAATGACGCGCAAAAGCAAAGGCCGCGATCGCTCGCGGCCTTTGCGGATTTGGCGCCCGAAGTTGGACTCGAACCAACGACCCCCTGATTAACAGTCAAGTGCTCTAACCGGCTGAGCTATTCGGGCGGGGTGCGCATTGTAGCTATGCAACTGCACAAAGATCAACACCCCCAACACGCCCTGCCACATCCTGCTTGCCCCCTGGCCGAGACCGCAGCGGGCAGCGACCCGCCACTCACCAGCAGGACATCGGATCGGTACCCGACACGCTCACGGTGCGCTCGCCCTTCTGGTTCAGATAGAGTGTGCCGCATTGGGTATCGCGCGCCAGCTGGGCGCCCTTGGGCACGGCCCGAAGGCTGTAGGCCTTGGCGCTGACCGAACCATTGAAGGACAGCGTGTAGAAATCGGTCACGCCCTCGCACTGGGTCGGGTCGGGTGCCGATGCGTAGCTCAGATTCGTGGTGTAGTAGCGCTCCATGTCCTGCCCGCGTTCCATCAAACAGGAAGCGGCAGTCGCACGGCGCGCCTTCACGATATGCGCCACATAGCTCGGATACGCGATAGCAGCAAGGATCGCGATCACCGCCACCACGATCATCAGCTCGACCAAAGTGAAGCCATTGCCGCGCCCGGCCACGCCAGGAGGTGCCACCATCCGACGGCGATCATAGGATTCAGTCATTGATCAGCTCTCTCCATTGCACCCGCGTCACCTTACCGGATGACGCGTTGGTCGAGATCGACGCCGTCGAGGCGTTGTCCAGATTGGTGATCATCTTGCTACCGATGAAGGTCGACCCGCTCGATCCCTTGCCGGTGCCGATACCGGAGACCGGAACGCCGTTCAAGGCATCATTGCTGTCGAATACGCCATCGCCGTTCACGTCGAAGAACGACGACGACAGGCGTCCGCCGGTGAAGGGATCGATCACCATCGTGTATCCCTTGCCGCTCGGGCTGCATACATCGCTCGAATCCGGGATGCGCGTGCTGCCTACCAGATAAAGCCCCTGGAAGTAGTTCGCCACCACCATGCGCTCGCCTGTCTCGTAGAAATCCATGTACCAACCGCTGGTGCCGGCACCGGTGGACGACTCGATCGTACGCACATTGTAGCCGTTGAGGGTGGTATCGGACAGGATCCGGATCTGCTTGAGATTGGACGCGCTGATCGTGTTGCCCTTGTCGATCAGACCATACCAAGTCTGCTGGTCGGTATTGGCCAGGTCCGCGCTGGTGAGGTAACGCCCGGTTCCGACGAACACCCAGGTGTCGAGCGTCGTAGGGTTGCGTGCCACCAGCGGCGTGGCAGTGATCGGCTTGCTGTTGCCTGCCACGAAGAGCTGGCCGGCGCTCCAACCGCTAACGGTCTTGCTGAATCGCCACAGGTTGCCCTTCAGATCACCCGCGTACACCTTGTCGACGATGCCACTGCCATCGGAGGACCAGGCATTGACACCGCTCAGACCGTTGTCGCCACCTACCCTGGTGTCCACCGAGGCCACTGTACCGGTGGCGATGTCGATCCGCACCAGTTGCGCGTTCTGCGAGGTACTGTTCGGGCCGTTGCCGAGCAGCACGCTCCAGGAGCCGTCGGCGACCTGGGCGATGACGGGCTGTCCCAGCAAGTTGCCCAGGGCGCCGTCGTTCACTTCCCACAGCAAGCTCGGCGACGCCGGGTTGGTCACGTCAAGCGCGAACACGCTCTTGCCCCCTCGCCCCATCGTACCGACCAGGACGCTCTTCCACGCGCCACCGACGTAGACGTCAGCCGCCGTGAGCAACCCATCGACCGTATAGGCATGGGTGTAGGTCGGAGACGTAAAGCCGGAGGAAGAGAGCTTGGAGATCGCCTCGGTCGGCACGAACGCAAAGAGTTCCACGCCAGTATTGGCGTTGAAGGCATGCAGCATGCCATCGTTTCCGCCAACGTACACCACCGGGGTCCGCCCGGCGTTGCTGGCCGCGAACTGCGGGTACACGCCGGCACCAGAGAAACTCTTGCCGCTGTAGAGCGACGGGTTGGGCGAACCGACGTAGAGCGGCTGCGAATTGACGATGTCGCCAAGCACGGCGAGGCGATTGCGAAAGCTGCCGCCCGCACTCGCTTCCCGGTCGCGCCTGCCGCGGATGTAGTCGACCTGGTCGCTGCTCAGGCTACCCACAGTTCCTGTGAAACTCACCAGGCTGCCATTGCTGGCATACAGCACTTTGCGGCTCGCATATGCGGGCAGCTTGGCGTTGGCGCTCCAGATCGCGGTCTGCGTACCGGCGGCTTCATCGACCTTGTACGCGGTCAGCTCGCCTTTCCACTGATTGGCATTGCCTACGGTGTATTGAGCCTGGTAGAACACCGAACCGGTATCCAGGGCGGTCGCATTCGATCCCAGCGCCGCGGCCGACCCGGTGGCGTCCTTGAGGATCTGCGAGAACGCGTTCCTCAGGCTGGCGACCATGTTTTTGGCGTCGCTGGCCACGTAGAAATTATCCGGTCGCGGATAGGTGCCGCCACTGTCGGGGGACAACGTGTCGCTATTCGTGTGCCACCAGCCCGGCTCTAATCCGGTGGTGGTCGCAGCATACGGGGAAAACCCCGAGGGCACGGCGAAGCCGCCGTACTTGGAAGCGAGCCAGTACATGTTCTTGGAAGGGCCGTACAGGTATTGCGCCTCGCGCACATCTACCCAGTAGGTGCTCACGGTCTGGCTTCCGGTGGTGTTGGTCTTGCCTTGGACGTCCGGACGCATGTCCACCGTGTGCGAATCGTAGGCCAGACCGGCGATGAAGGCCGAGTTGTTTCGGCCAGTCCAGCTATTTGAAATCGTCGTGCTCAGCCCCTCCATGGCCAGCACCTTCTGCGTGCTGGTGATGACGTTCACGCTGGTGTCGGCGGCGACCTCGGGAGGCGTGGGAGGCTCCTCCAAGAGATAAGCGGTATTTCCCGGCAGATTCTTGTCCCGGTGCGTGTTCACGTCGCCAATGCCCAGGATGGCATTAACCTGACAGTTGTAACGGATCGGATCGTCCCAATTGGTGATCACCGGGAAATAGTCCGCCTGGACCTTCGCCGTGCCCAAGTTCGAACTCAACGTGGAATAGGAAGCGACGTTACCCAGGTTCTTGAAGTAGCGGATCGCGGCGTAGTAGAGCTCGCTGACCGGATCGAACGACTTGGCCGGGCTGGTGGTCAATTCCTCGAACTTGTTGAGGTAGTTGATGACGCCGCTGTTGCGGCTGCCGTTGCTGTCGCTGGTGTCGATCTGTGCGCCGCTATGGACATCGCCCACGCCGATTTTGGGGTCTGCCTTGCTGTCCGGGTCCTTGTAGAGCACCCCGGTGGCAGGATCCCACTCCATGCGCGGGTTGCTGTAGCTGTCGATCTCAGGGTAATAGGTATTGGGACCGACGAACTTCATGCGTGCGCGCAAAACGCCGCCATCACGCTTCATGTCCGAATCGTTGAGGTAGCCAAAGATGCTGTAGCGGATCTTGTTGGAATACTCCTGGATCAGCCCTTCCGGCTTGTAGTTGGTGCTGGAGTACTTGGTGCAGTTGGACTCCAGGCCGATGTTCGGATCGCAGACCTTCACCCGCACGAAGACCCGGTACACCTTGGTCGGATCGGGCTTGATGAGCGACGTCGGGTTGTAGTCGATCACGTTATTGGCGTTTGTGCGAAGGTCGCCCGAGCCGGTGAACCACATTTCGCGGCCCAGGCCACTGACCCGGGTCCTGACGCTGGACCAGCCCGACGGCAACGGCGTCAGCGAGGAGACCGCGCTGGAGATCGTGCGGTCGGCGAAGTCACTGTCGCGGTCGTGGCGGGCCTTCTGCAGCACGGTCAGCCCGACCTGGTCGATGATGCGATAGCCACCGGTCAGGGCGGAGCGGAACGGGTCGATGGTCTGAGTGGCCGCCCAGTTCAGGTAGTTGCCGCTCCACGAACCACTGCAGGTATGTCCGCCCGCACTGTTCTTGGATGTCGGCACGAAGTAAGCCATTCCGTTGACGAGGTCGTAGCTGTAGCCGTAGCACTTGACCGGATCGAAGTAGCCCGCATACTCCGAAGCGTTGGTGTAGCTCCCCAGATTGGCCTGACTGATGATGGTCGGATATTCGACCGAAGGCACCAACGTAAGCGCGCCAGGAATGTCTGTCGGCAGCGAGATCGGGCGCGTACCCAGATCGATCGAAGCGCCGTTCCCCGAACACACCGCCGCGAAGACTCCGGTCGCGAACGCCAGCCAACGCGTCCGCCGGCGCTGCACTATTTCGGATCTGGCCACGCCAAGACGCATGCTATCGCCTGGTTTCATATCGCGGGATTCCATCGCGGGAAATGACTTGCTCATTGGACAGTCACGTTCGACTGCAGCACCACCACCGACCGGCCATCGGCCAGCGTGGGATCCTGGCTACGCGCGATCACCCGATACACCGACTGCAGCACGGCGCTGCTGCCGGATCCGTATTGGTTGGAGTTGGCGCTGTAGCCCAGCGACAACTGCTGACGACTCGTGCGTTGGCCCAGGTACTGTACGTAGTATTGCGGCGTCGTCGCACCGATCGACTGGATAGGACTTGCATTGACCCAGCCGGTTCCCGTGTCGGTGTAGGTGCCCGCCGGAGGGATTGGACAGGACGCGCCGCCGCTGCAATCGACCCCGATGCTTCCGCCGGAGGCCACCGCTGTCTTGATCGCTTCCTCGCCCGCCCGTAGCGCCGCTTCCGCGGACTGGAATGCCAGGCTGCGGTCGAGCATGTTCGAGCTCATTTTCTCGCGCAGCGTGACACCACGAATCACCGCCAGACCCACCACGATCATCACCAACATCAGGATCAGCACCACGATCAGCGAGATACCGCGCGGGCGGCGGCCGATGGCGTGCGATCGCGCGATCGCCCTCATAGCGTGCGATTCCTCAGGTTGACCACATACTGGACGGTGCGGTCGAGTTGCTGACCACCGAAACCGGTCTTGTTGCCGCCACGCACGGTCAGCACCAGCTTCGCGGCAATGACGTTGCCCCACGCGGCGTCTGGGGGAGAGGCGGCGCCGATCAAGGATGCGGTCTGGTAGGCAGTGCTCCCCGCGGTCAGGTAGGTGATCTGCATGTCCTGTACCCCCTCGACCATCTCCTCAGCCGCACCATTGTCGATCTTGCGATACAGCGAGCGCCCACCGGCGGCGTTGCTCGCCACGTACCAGCGGATGCCGCGCAGCCGACTCACCACCGAATTGACGCCATAGGAGTAAGCCACCGCACTGTTGGAACAGACCGCCGGCAGCACGCTCAGACTGTTGTTGCTGCAGTTCGCGCTGCTGGCATGGCTTATCACGTTGCCGGTCACGCTGCCAGCCACGAACAACGCCAGCTGGGTGTTGTCGCAGATCATGACCGTGTTGCCAGCGCTCAGGCCACTCGCATCGTCCACGGTGATGTTGGTCGAGCTCTGTGCAGTGGTGACGTTGGCAAGATGGGGATCGAGCGTGAGCACCTGGATGGCGTCGGTCCCGCTCGCGCTTCCGCTCAATGCGCCGTTTTCGTAGCCGACGACGGGAAAGTTCCAATTCGTCCACCAATTGCTGCTGGCGTTGTTGATGACATTGGCCACTGGCAGGGTTCCGTCGCACGGGTTGCCGCCGGCTTCGCGCAGATCGCGTGCCATCAGTTCGAAAGTGGTCTGCATGCCATCCTGGGCCCAGCCCATGCCCTCGACCGTACGGAACACCCGCTGGTTGGACAGGAAGATGCTGATCGCTGCTCCCACCAGCATCAGGCCCAGCACCATCGCAATCATCAACTCGATCAGCGACAGGCCGTGCATGGCAGCAGGGCGGCGCGGGACGGCACTAGTCATAGCCGGGCCACCGTCACCAGCTGGCGGGTGCTGCTGCCGGTGCCTGTGGCCGACCCGGCAGTGGACGTATTCACCGCGCGCCCCCGGCTATCGTCCCACTGCACGGTTACCGTGCAGGTCGAGCTGTTACAGGCGATCGAACCGCATGTCGTGGTATCGGTGGACACGTTGGCGGCGCCGCTGAGCCCGGTCTTCATGCTTTCGAGCCACGCGCGTATGTCCGCGGACGCCAGCGTGCCACCGACCGCGGGCAGGCTACAGGTCATCGCCAGGTTGTAGGCGCCGCTCGTGGCCGCGCTGCGGTTGGCACGCATGGCCTCAAGGATCGAGTAGGTATGGATGACCATCTGGCTGTTCTCGAACGAACTCTGGCCGTTGTTCAACGCGCGTGCCTGCATCGCGGCTATACCGAGCAGGGTCACTCCCAGGATCAGGACGGAGATCAGCACCTCGAGCAGGCTCACGCCTGCCTGCCGCCGGCGGTTTGCCATCGCGCGAACAGTCATGACGGGCATGCTCCGCTACCATTGACACTGCTCACCGCGACCCGGGTGGCGGAGGTCGGCGCTACCGCACGCTGATTCTCCGCAGGGCGGTTTGTCGCGATGCAAGCGATGACCGACACGGCGCTGCTGGTCTTCAGGGTCCCGTTGGCGCCATAGGTGATGCGCGTGACTGGCCCGGTGACACCCAGCGGCGAGCGCGCCTTGTAGGACTGCAATACGCTATCGGCGCTGCCGGTCACGACCAGCCAGCCTTGCCAGGTGGACGCGCTGCCGCAGGTAGCGCCATCGCTGCTGCCGCAGACGCTCACCGGCGCGTTGCGCTTGATCGCCTCGCTGCGGGCGAACTGCAGCGCATAAAGGATGTCGTCAGAAGCCGCCGACAGCCGGTTGCTGTTGATCAGGGAGGTGAACGAAGGGATGGCGATCGCAGACAGCACCGCCAGCACCGCCAGCGTGACCATCAGCTCCACCAAGGTGAATCCCCCGCGACGGTGTGCGCAACCGTCCGGAAGCAAGCCTGCCTCGCCCATTACCCCTTCCCCTCCATTACCCTCGCCACCGTAGATCGTGCGACCGAAGGCCGGCAAACACTTGGCGACAAGCGGCATGATGCGCCGCACGAGTGGCATGATGAAGGACTCGACCTGCTTCTATCACACGATGCCACAGTCAGAACCCTATGCGCCGTCCTTATTGGAGGGACTGCAACAGCCGGCCGTGATCATCGGAATATGGATCACCGGCGAGGCCCTCGCGTGCATCCTTGCGCTGGCACCTGGAAACGCGGGCGAGCGGCTGATTGTATTCGGCATCGCCTCGCTACTGATCCAATGGGTCGCGCTATTCACACTGCTTGCCATGCATCTGGGGCGGCGATGGCTGCAAAGATGGCCCGTCGGCGTGCAGCTCGGCGTCGCGCTGCTGACGATGGTCGCCTCGACAGGGCTGGCGCAGATCTGCTTCATGCTGCTGTTCGGCAGCGTGGCCCCCTACCCCTCCCTGGCCGGCGCCTTGCCAGGGATCCTGAATACGATGGGCATCGCCTTCATCGCCGGGCTGCTAGGCCTGGTGGCAATCCGCAACCATCTGCGTGTCCAGGCGCTGTCGGTGCGCGCCCTGCGCGCCGAGCTGGAGGCACTACAGGCGCGTACGCACCCGCATTTCCTGTTCAACACCCTCAACGTGGGCGCGGCGCTCGTGCACAGGCAGCCCGATGCAACTGAGCGACTGCTGCTCGACCTGGCCGATCTGTTCCGAGCGAGCCTCCAGGGCCAACACGAAATGCCACTTGAGGAAGAAATCGAGCTCGCACGCCGCTACTTGGCGATCGAGCAGTTGCGGCTGGGCCCAAGGCTCGACATGGAGTGGCGCATCGAGCCTGCGCTGCCATCGCTGCGCCTGCCGACGCTCTGCCTGCAAGCGTTGGTGGAGAACGCTATCCGGCATGGTGTGGAACCACGCACCGCAGCCAGCAAGGTGGTCATTGAGATCGCCCGGTACGCCGACGGAGTGCGGATCGCGGTCAGCAACGATACGCTGCCGCGCCAAGTACGGCCGGACAGCCGCGGTCATGGCATCGGGCAGTCCTCGATCCGCAGGAGGATCTCGGACGTGCACCCCTGCTCGCACCTGCACATCGATGATTGCGACGAACGCTATACGGTGACCATCGACATCCCGCTCCAGGCCAAAGTCGCTCCGAGCACACGCCGTTGGCGCCCGCTTCGCATCAAGTGACGACCCGGTAGCAAGGCCGATACTCGCCGGAGATCTTCATGCGGCGCTGTTCGACGAAGGCGCGGAGCAGTTCGTCCAGGGCCTGCATCATGTCCGCATCGCCGTGGATCTCGAACGGGCCATGCTGCTCGATGCGGCGCATGCCGTCTTCCTTGACGTTTCCGGCGACGATGCCGGAGAAGGCGCGGCGCAGGTCCGCGGCCAGCGCATGCGGCGGACGGCCATGGTGCAGATCCAGCGCGGCCATCGCCTCGTGGGTCGGCTCGAACGGACGCTGATACTCCAGCGGGATGTCGACCGACCAGTTGAAGTAGAACGCGTCCTTCTGCTCCTTGCGGTGCGTGCGCACGTGCTGGATGCCGGCAGCCATCTTGCGCGCCACCGCCACCGGATCGCCGACCACGATCTCGTAGCGCGAGGTGGCCACTTCGCCCAGGGTCAGGCGCAGGAAGCGGTCGATCTGCTCGAAATACGGCGCGGCGATGGTCGGGCCGGTGAGGATCAGCGGGAACGGCAGGTCGCGGTTCTCCTCGCGCAGCAGGATGCCGAGCAGATACAGGATCTCCTCGGCGGTGCCGACACCGCCGGGGAACACGATGATGCCGTGGCCGATGCGGACGAAGGCCTCCAGGCGCTTCTCGATGTCCGGCATGATCACCAGGTGGTTGACGATCGGGTTCGGCGACTCGGCGGCGATGATGCCCGGCTCGGTCACGCCGATGTAGCGGTTGTCGTGCTTGCGCTGCTTGGCATGGGCGATGGTGGCGCCCTTCATCGGCCCCTTCATCGCGCCCGGGCCGCAACCGGTGCAGATGTCCAGCCCGCGCAGGCCCAACTCGTACCCGACCTGCTTGGTGTACAGGTACTCGTCGCGCGAGATCGAATGGCCGCCCCAGCACACCACCAGCTTGGGATCGGTCGGCTGCAGGATGCGCGCATTGCGCAACTGGCCGAACACCGCATTGGTGATGCCTTCGCTGGACTGCAGGTCGGTGCTGGATTCGGGGCCCAGCTCGATGGCCATGTAGGCCAGGTCGCGGACCACGGCGAACAGCAGCTCGGCCACGCCATTGATGATCTCGCCGTCGACGAAGGCCATCGCCGGCGCGTTGAGCAGGTCGATGCGCACGCCACGGTCGCGCTGCACCACCTGGATGTCGAAGTCGGGATACAGATCGCGCGCCGCGCGCGGATCGTCCGAGGCGCTGCCGCTGGTCAGCACCGCCAGCGCGCAGCGCCGCAGCAGTTCGTGCAGGCCGCCGCTGGAGGCATCGCGCAGGCGCGCCACTTCCACGCGCGAGAGGATGTCCAGGCCGCCGCGCGGGTAGATCCGCGCATCCACTACCGGCAGCGCGCGCGCCGCCGTATTGCTGGTCGTCATATCGAATGTCTTGTCGGTGTCGTCAGCCGGCGACTTTAACGTCAGCCCCCACAAAAAGAAAACGGCCGGGTCGCCCCGGCCGTTTCCTGTCGCGCTGCACGCCGGCTTAGAACGTGTAGCGCAGGGTCAGCAGCAGCGACCAGCGCTGCGACGGGTTCTGCGTTTCGTTGATGGCCAAATCGGTCGGCGCATAGGTGCCGTTGCGGTTGTAAAGGCTGGTACTGGAGATGTCATAGATGTACTTGCCGTCCGCAGTCACGCCGGCCACGTTGGCCAGGTTGCGCACCAGCGGGAAGTCGGCGCGACGCTCCACGCCCCAGTCCTTATCGATCATGTTCAGCACATTGAACATATCGAGACGGATCTCGCCCTTGTGGCCCTTGGCGAAGCCAGGGATCTCCTGGCTGAAGGACATGTCCAGCTGGTTGACCCACGGCGCGCGCGAGGAATTGCGCTCGGCGACCTGGCCCTTGTAGCGCGCCAGCTCCGGATGCTTGCCGACGTAGTCCCAGAACGAGGAGGACAGCTGCTGCGAGGTCGCGTTGGCCCAGACCACATCGTTCGGACCGGACGGAACATAGGCCAGCGAACGCCCGGAGATGCCCAGGCCCTGCGCGTCGTTGCCGAACACCCAGCTGTACGGCGCGCCGCTGTGACCGTCGTAGAACGCCGACACGCGGGTCGCATAGTCGCCGAAGAACTTATGCTCCCAGCTCAGCTGCGCGATGATGCGGTTGGGGATGGAGTAGTTGGAAATGCCTTCGGCGTCGTCCGACGGGTTGTACCAGGCACGGTTCTGGTAGCTGCTGTAGGCGACACTGGAGGTACCCGGGTTCACTTCAGTGGCGCGGCTGTAGGTGTAGGCCAGCATCGCGCTCCAGGTGCCGTTGAAGGGCTTCTTCAGCGACACGGTGAAGTTGTCCGACTTACCCTTGTCCGTGTTGGTCAGCAGGATAACGTTGCTGAACGAAGCATTCTTGTTCCAGTTTGCGGTATTGCTGCTACCCGGCGCCTGGTTCGGGAAGCGCGCATATGTGTAACGGCCGTCCGGCAGCGTGCCGGTCGGCTTACCCATGTTCAGATCCTGGTACAGGATGCCCTTGTCCACATCCAAGTGCTGGTACTCGGCGGTGAACACCAGGTCCTGCCACGGCAGCTGGTGATCCAGGCCCAAGGTGTACTTGTAGACCGCAGGCAACTTGAAGTTAGGGTCGACCACGTTGACGGTCATGCTGGAGTTGCCCAGGCCCGGCGGGGTCACCGTGCCGCCCGGGACATTTTGGCCCAGCGGATCGGCGCTGAACGCCGGATCGGTCGCCGTTTTGCGCCGGTTGACGTCGTACGTGGTAACCGCCACACCGTTGTTGGAGTACGGGTTGGCCACCCACACCGCCGGGGTGTTGGAAATGAACAGGCCCGCGCCACCACGCAGCTGGGTCGGACGCTCGGTGCCCAGGTCGTAGTTGAACGAGAAACGCGGCTGCAGGACGTTATTGCCGTCGATGGTACCAGTGTTGGCGAAACCGAAACCGCCCACCGCCGCGTTGGGGTTGGCCGGCGTCGCGCGCAGGCCGCACGCGCCGAAGTTGCCGGTGACGCCCGGGTCCGCGGCGAAACACGGGTTGTAGGTCGGCAGCGGATCGACCTTCGGCATGTCGTAGCGCAGGCCGTACTGGATCGACAGACGATCCGTCGCCTGCCAGGTGTCCTGCAGGAACAGGCCGTACTGCTTCATCTTGAAGATGGCAGCGACGTTATCCAGCGAGTAGCCAGCGGCCGGCTGCGACAGGCGATAGCGGCGATAGGTGCCGCTGGCGAAGTCGTTGATCGAGTTGAATTCGTAGGTGCCGTTGTAGCGCTGCAGGAACAGGTTGTAGACCTCGTCCTGCTGATAGTCCACGCCGGCCTTGACCACGTGGTCGCCGAGGAACCAGCTACCGGCGAAGTACGCGTTCCAGCTCTTGACGCTGAGCACGTTGGCCTGGCTGGAATAGTCGGTGCCGAGCAGCACGCTGGTGCCGGTATCGGCGCCGCTGGTGCGCACAGTGATCTCGGGCTGGTAGCCGCCGATCAGCGGCACGCGGTCCTGGGTGAACTTGCTGTAGCCCACCGATGCTTCGGTCGAGAACTTCTCGCTCCAGTCGTCGTAGAAGCTCAGTGCGTAGCTGGTGTTGACCTTGTTCAGCACGTACCAGTTGCTGGACAACTTCAGCTGGGTAGCGCTGCTGGCGGTGATGATCGGCTCATCCTCCTCGGTGCGGCTAAAACGCAGGCTGGCGCGGTGGTAGTCGCTGATGTTCCAGTCGAGCTTGGCCAAGTAGCGCTTGCTCTCGATGTCGGTGCTGGCCGAACCGTCGCCGCCCGGGTTGAGGCCGAGGTTTTGCGCGGTCGTGGTGATCTGCTGCAACTGCGCGGTGGTCAGGCCATTGACCTTGTTGGTGGCGCTGGAATCGGAGGCACCCCAGATCGCGCCCGGGCTGGCCTTCTCGCTCTCCTCGTAGGAGGCGAAGAAGAACAGCTTGTCCTTGAGGATTGGCCCGCCCAGGGTCGCGCCCTTGGTGGTGTCCTTTGAATAGCCGGTCCACTTGGCGTCGGTCTTACCCTTGCCGATCATGTCGTTGGCGTTCTGGTAGACGTAGTAGGCCGAGCCGTGGAAATCGTTGGTGCCGCTCTTGGTGACGGCATTGACCCAGGCGCCCACGCCGCGGCGCGTGGCGACGTCGAAGTTGGCAGTGGAGATGTTGTAGCTCTCGATCGCGTCCTGCGAGATCGGCGTACCCTTGGTCGGCAGGCCGTTGTCGTTCAGACCAAACGGGTCGCCGGCGCTGATTGTGTCGACGGTGATGCTGTTGTAGCGGTTGTTCTGGCCCATCGCCGAGAACGCGCCGCGGTCGCGGTCGGTGACCACGACGCGGGGATCGGAACGCACCACGTTCTGGATCGAGCGATCCGGCATCGGCGTACGATCAAGATCGCCGCGCGACAGGTTGGTCGCCACGCCCTTGTTATCGGGGGTGAATGCCTCGGCGCCGCGAGTGGCGGTGACCTGCATCGACTCCAGGGTGGCGACGTCGCCGGTCAGCTGCGCGTCGACGCTGGCGACCTGGTCCAGGCCCAGATAGATACCTTCCTGGGTCTGGGTGCCCTCGCCCGGCTTGGTGATGGTGACGTTGTACGGACCGCCGACACGCAGGCCGCGTGCGTTATAGCGGCCGCTCGCATCGGTGGTGGCGCGACTAACCGTGCCCGATTCGACATGGGTAATGGTCACTTCGGCGCCCGCGACAGGCTGGCCATTGTGGGTGACCAGGCCGCCGACACCGGCGGAGGTGCTCTGGGCGAACGCCGGCGCCGCGGCCAGCGCCGCAACGAGGCCCAGAGTGAGCTTGGACATCCGCAGACGGGGTTGAATCATTGCAATAGCCTCGATGGAGTTTGACGAAATGCGCATGGCAGGCCGTGCGGGATACGGACGCACGGCCGCGGAATGAGGGGGCTGGTCACCCTTGCCGATTCCCCGCAAGGGTTAACATGAGTTTAACACCATAGGGCCAATTTGTTGCCAAACCGTGACAGCGCGGCACAAGCGGACATCAGAAGACGTCGATCCCAGTCCTGGCGGGCTTCGGCGACAACGCCGGGACAGGCACGGAAGGCCGTACGGGACCGCCGCCGGCCACGTCACCCCTCCCCGTGCCGCCTGAAGGGGCCGCAGCAAGCAGCCTGGCGTGCTCGAAGCGAGGCCCGCCCGGGGCCAGCGCCGTCCCCACGGCGCCCCCGACTCGGCCGCGATGCAACCTCAGCCGGCGACCGGCAGCTTCAGATAGGCGCTGAGCCCGTCCAGGAACATCTGCACCGAGATCGCCACCAGCAGCATGCCCATCAGCCGCTCGACCGCGGTCAGCACGCGCATGCCGAGCAGCTTGTACAGCAGCGTGCCGGAGAACAGCAGGGCCGAGGTCGCCAGCCAGGCCAGGATCAGCGCCAGGCTCCACTCGCCCAGCCGGGTCGGCTCGTTGCTGCCCATCAGCATCACCGCGGCCATGCCGGAGGGGCCGGCGACCAGCGGGATGGCCAGCGGCACGATGAACGGCTCGCCATCGGGAATTTCGCCCATCAGCCCTTCCGGGCGCGGGAAGATCATGCGGATGCCGATCAGGAACAGCACGATGCCACCGGCGATCGCCACCGACTCCTGGCGCAGGTGCATCACTTCCAGGGCGTACTTGCCGCCCCACAGGAAGCCCATCAGCACGCCCAGCGCGATCAGCAGTTCGCGCGCCAGCACGACGCGCTGGCGCCGCGCCGGCAGCGGCTTGAGCACGCTGAGGAACACCGGGATGTTGCCCAGCGGGTCGAGGATCAGGAACAGCAGCAGCGCTGCCGACAGGATGGTCATGCCAGGGGATTCCAGATTGCGCCGCGGTGCGTGGCGCCAGCGGGCGACAGCAGGTCGACGCAGGCGTCGGCGTAGCGCGCCGGATCGACCGCGTCGCGGTCTTCTTGATGGGTGTAGGCGCGGGCGCGCAAGGCGGTGCGCATCGGCCCCGGCTGCAGGCCGGACACGCGCACGCGCGAGGCGGCCAGCTCGCCGTGCAGGCTCGCCAGCAGGCCGCGGCGGCCGTGCTGGGCCGCGCCGTAGCCGCCCCAGTAGGCCTGGCCGACCCGCGCCGGATCGTCCACCGCGAACACGATCGCGGCATCCTCGGCCTGTCGCAGCAACGGCAGGCAGGCCTGGGTCAGCCAGGCCGCGGCGGTCAGGTTGACGTGGATCGCGCGCGCGAACTGGGCCGGATCGGCATGCTCGAACGGGGTCAGCCCGGAGAAGTCGGCGGCGCAGTGCAGCAGCCCGTCCAGGCGGCCGAGCTCGCCCTGCAGGCGCTCGGCCAGGGTCGCGTAGTCCGGCGGAGTGGCGCCGAGCAGGTCCAGCGGGTACAGCAGCGGCGCGGCGCCGACCGCGGCGATCGCGTCGTAGACGCGGTTCAAGCGTGCCGGCTTGTGCCCGAGCAGGACCACGGTGGCCCCCGCCTGGGCGCAGGCCAGCGCCGCAGCGCTGCCGAGCCCGCCGGCGGCGCCGCTGACCAGGACCACCCGCTGCGCCAGCGCGCCGGCCTGCGGCGACGCAGGCGCACTCACGACTGGTAGGCCTCGGTCACGATGCGCTGCAACTCGCCGGACTCGAACAGCTCCATGGTGATGTCGCAGCCACCGATCAGCTCGCCATGGATGAACAGCTGCGGGAACGTCGGCCAGTTCGAGTAGCGCGGCAGATTGGCACGGATCTCCGGCTCGTCGAGCACGTTGACGGTGTGCAGGCGGTCGGCGCCGGCGGCCAGCAACGCCTGCAACGCGCGGCTGGAAAAGCCGCACATCGGGTACTGCGGCGTGCCCTTCATGAACAACACGATGGGATGGCGTTCGACGTCGGCCTGGATGCGCTCCATCACCTGCATGCGGGTTCTCTCCTGCTGGGGCGAAAGAACGACCTTGGCGGTCGGCTAGACTCTCGCGTAGCCGCATAGTGTAAGCCCTGCGCGCGGCAGTACCGCGACGCGCGCCCGAAACCGCCAGAGGATCCATGCCCATCGAACTCGCTCCCCTGCCCTACGCCGCCGCGGCGCTGGCCCCGCACCTGTCCGCCGCCGCGGTGGAACAGCACCACGGCCAGCACCAGCGCGCGTTGGTGGAACGGCTCAATGCGCGGCTCGTCGGCAGCGACCTGGCCGAGCTGGCGCTGCCGGACCTGCTGCGGCGCGCGCAGGGCCGGCTGTTCCAGGAAGCGGCCGAGGTCTGGAATCACGAGTTCTACTGGCGCGGCCTGCGCCCGCGCGGCGGCGGCGAACCGGGCGGCGCGCTCGGCGAGCGCCTGACCAGGAGTTTCGGCGACGTGGCGCGGTTCAAGGCCGAGTTCGAGCGCATGGCCCTGGCGCTGTTCGGTTCGGGCTGGGTGTGGCTGGTGCAGCGTCCCGACGGCAACCTGGCCGTGGTCAGCACCGCCAACGCCGGCACCCCGCTGACCGGCGACGACACGCCGTTGCTCGGCTGCGACGTCTGGGAACACGCTTACTACATCGACCATCCCGGCGACCGCGCGCGCTATCTGCAGGCGTTCTGGAAACTGGTCAATTGGGAGTTCGCAGCGTCCAATCTGCGTTGAGCCGGGATTGGAGATTCGGGATTTGGGATTCGCAGTTGCCTGGCCCAGGCGTCGCCTGGGCCGCGTGCTGCAGACTCAGCGCTCGCCGCGCAGGGCGGCGATCACCGGGGCGACCTGGGCCTCGCGCTGCAGTTGCGCGCCCACGGTCTGCAGGGCCAGCGCCAGCGCCTCCGGCGTGTCCTCGCGCAGGGTGGCGTGGCCGACCTTGCGGCCTTCGCGCGGCTGCTTGCCATAGTCGTGCCAATGCCCGCCGGGCTGCGCCAGGACCGGTGCGGCGTCGGGCATCGCGCCGATCCAGTTGAGCATGCAGGCATGGCCACGCATGCGCGTGGAGCCCAGCGGCAGCCCCAGCACCGCGCGCAGGTGGTTCTCGAACTGCGAGGTCTCCGCGCCTTCGATGGTCCAGTGGCCGGAGTTGTGCACGCGCGGGGCCATCTCGTTGGCCAGCAATTCGCCGTCGCGGCAGAACAGTTCCAGCGCGAACACACCGACGTACTGCAGGCGTTCGGCCAGGGCACGCGCATGCGCCACCGCCGCCTGCTCCAGCGTGGCATCGGCCTGCGCCGGCGCCAGGCTGGCCGACAGCACGCCGTGCACATGCCAGTTCTCGGTCAGCGGCCAGGTGCGGAACTCGCCGTCGCGGCCGCGCACCGCCACCACGCTGACCTCGCGCTGGAACGGCACGAACGCCTCGGCGATCAGGCCGACGCTGGCCGCCTGCGCGCCCAGCGCCGCCCAGGCCGCATCGGCGTCGGCGGCGGAGGCGATGCGGAACTGGCCCTTGCCGTCGTAGCCGAGCCGGCGGGTCTTGAGGATGCACGGCGTGCCGACCTGCGCCAGCGCCGCGTCCAGATCGGCGCGGGTGTTGATCGCGGCGAACGCCGGCACCGGGATGCCGAGCTCGCGGAACAAGGTCTTCTCGGCCAGGCGATCCTGCGCCACGGCCAGCGCATCCGGGCTCGGGAACACCGGCACCTGCCCGGCCAGGGCGGCGGCGCTATCCGCGGGCACGTTCTCGAAATCGAAGGTCGCCACGTCGACCGCGTCCGCGAACGCGGCCAGCGCGGCTCGGTCGGCATAGTCGCCGACCCGCAGCGGCGCGACCTGTCCGGCGCAGGCATCGGCTGCCGGATCCAGCAGCGCGAAGCGCAGGCCCAGCGGCACGCCGGCCACCGCCATCATCCGTGCCAGCTGCCCCGCCCCCAGAATGCCGACGGTGGTCATTGGCGCGGATCGTCCTTGGCCATCACGTCGTCGGTCTGGCGCTGACGGAACTCGCCCAGCGCGGCACCGATCTCAGCGTGGTCGTGGGCCAGCATCGCCGCGGCAAACAGCGCGGCGTTGGCCGCGCCGGCATTGCCGATCGCGAAGGTGGCCACCGGGATGCCCGCCGGCATCTGCACGATCGACAGCAGCGAGTCCATGCCGTTGAGCGCCTTGGACTGCACCGGCACGCCCAGCACCGGAACCGCGGTCTTGGCCGCGAGCATGCCCGGCAGGTGCGCGGCGCCGCCGGCGCCGGCCACGATCGCGCGCAGGCCGCGCCCAGCCGCCTGCTCGGCATAGGAGAACAACACATCCGGCGTGCGGTGCGCCGACACCACCTTCACTTCATAGGGCACACCCAGCGCATCGAGTTTCTGCGCCGCATGCTGCATGGTCTCCCAGTCGGAGCGGGAACCCATCACGATGCCGACGAGCGGCGCGGTTTGCTTGGAGGTCATGGCCGTCCCCTGCCTTAAAGACGTATTCTAGCCGTCTTCCACGCAAGACGAAGACCGGATGGACCGCAAACTGCTCGACCTGCTGTGCTCGCCCGACACCCGCCAACCGCTGGCGCTGCTGGAGGCGCGCGGCCTGGAGGCGCTGAACCGCGCCATCGCCGCCGGCGGCGTGCAGCGCGCCGACGGCAGTGCGCAGGCGCAACCGCTGCGCGAAGCCCTGATCACCCGCGACCGCAAGCAGGTGTTCCGCGTCGACGACGGCATTCCGGTGCTGCTGGCCGAAGAGGCCATCGGCACCGCCCAGCTCGCCGATTTCCCGGCCAAATGAGCCGCGACATGGCGCCGCCGCAGGCGCCCGCCGCGGAGCTGATCGCCGCCGATGTCGCGCGTGCGCTGGCCGAGGATCTCGGCAGCGGCGACGTCACCGCCGCGCTGCTGCCCGACCGCGCCGACAGCGCCTACCTGCTGTGCAAGCAAGACGCGGTGATCGCCGGCCGCCCCTGGTTCGACGCCTGCCACCAGGCGCTGGATCCGCAGGTCCGCATCGACTGGCATGTGAGCGAAGGCCAGCGCGTGGCCGCCGGCACGGTGCTGGCGTTGCTGCACGGGCGCAGTCGCGCCCTGGTCAGCGCCGAGCGCGCCTCGCTGAACTTCCTGCAGACCCTGTCGGCCACCGCCACCGCCACCGCCGCCTACGTGGCCGCGGTCGCCGGCACCGGCGCGCGCATCCTGGACACGCGCAAGACCCTGCCCGGCCTGCGCCTGGCGCAGAAGTACGCGGTGCGCTGCGGCGGCGGCAGCAACCACCGCATCGGCCTGTACGACACGGTGATGCTCAAGGAGAACCACATCCACGCCGCCGGTTCGCTGCCTGCGGCGGTGGCCGCCGCGCGCGCGCAATGGCCGGTGCTGCCGCTGGTGGTCGAGGTGGAAACTCTGGAGCAACTGCGCGAAGCGCTGGAAGCCGGCTGCGATCGCATCCTGATCGACGACTTCACTGCGGAACAGCGCCGCGACGCGGTGGCGATCGCCGCGGCCGCACCGTTCAATCGCGCGATTCCGCTGGAAGTCTCCGGCGGCGTCGACCTGGAGGCGGTGCGCGCGATCGCGCAGGACGGCGTCGACTGCATCTCCATCGGCGCACTCACCAAGCATGTGCAGGCCGTGGATCTGTCGCTGAAACTCGGAACGCCGCCGCAGTAGGCGGCCAGATCGCGCGACGAGGCGACCGCGCGCCCTTTCCACACCCGCGGCGAATGCGGATACATCCCATGCGTGCATGTCCGCACGCATGGCCCAGTCGCGACGTTGATCGTTTCCACCCCGCTGGGTGAGTCCCACCACCCCAAGGGCAAATCGCGAAGTGCCTGATCCGCCGGCAAACGCGCCAGCCAGCACGGGGCGATCTGCCCGGATCGCGCCGCACGCCCTACACTTCACGGCCTCGCCGACGCCGCTCTGCGACGCTGCGCGCTTCCCCGTCCCCACCGAGTTCGCCGATGTTCCGCCCCTGGTTCGCGCTGCTGTGTGTCGCCGCCCTGTTTCCCGCCGGCCGCGCCGCGGCCGCGGAAGTCTGCGATCTGCCGCCGCGCTTCGGCCTGACCCCGGCGGCGGTGGCGATCGTGCGCACCGCCTGCAACGAGCACCGGCTGTGGTGGCGCCCGTTCATCGATCGCGACGGCCGCCTGGCTGGCCTGCGCGTCACCGAGGCCGAGCGCGCCGACCTTGCCGACGACGGCATCGAAGCCTGGCAGCGCGTAGCCACCTACTGGCGCGACAGCGGCACGCTGGGCGCAATGGGCCGCTTCGACGGTGCCGAGAGTTGCCAGCAGCTGGACGGGTCGCGCTACCGCGAGAACGACTGCCGCGCCTTCATCGTCGACAACCCGTGGTCGGCAGCCTTCGTGTCGTACGTGATGGTGCGCGCCGGCGTGGCCGGCTTCCACACCTCGATCCGGCATATCGACTACATCCGCGCCGCCTACCAGGCCGGCGCCGACGGCCTGCCCTATCGCTTTGCCGACCCGCAGCAGGAAAAGCCTGCCCCCGGCGATCTGCTGTGCTTCCTGCGCGGACGCCGGCAGCCGGTCGGCACCGCCGGCCTGCGCGAGGCGCTGGCGCGCGGCCGCCCGCTGCCGTGGGAATCGCATTGCGACATCGTGGTCGCGGCCAATGTCGGCGGCGACCAGACCCTGTACCTGATCGGCGGCAACGTGTTCAACGCGGTGACCATGCGCAAGCTCAAGCTGGACCGCAGCGGGCGCCTGCAACTGGATGCGCCGCTGGCGCAGGACCAGAACGACGAAGGCGCCGCGCTCGAATGCACGCCCGGCCACGAGGAACTGTGCGACTTCAATCGCCAGGACTGGTCCGCCCTGCTGAAGCTGCAACCGCAGGCGCAGGTGCTGCTGTCGCCCGCCCCGATCGATCCCGCCGCCGCGCCGATGACGACGCCCGTCGCGCCCGCGGCCAGTGCGGTCCCCGGCACGCCCGCCGCCCCGCCGGCACCGC